>CALHGI010000001.1 GCA_938029995.1 uncultured cyanobacterium
GAGTTTTTTGGCGACTTGGTGGGGGACTTTTTGGGATATGGGGGCCTGGGGACTGGCTAAGTCGTCCAGGGGGTTGAGGGTGACGATGCCTCGGTCCATATACCCACCCAACATGCGGCTGAAGGCGGTCAGCTCCCGTCCGGTAATCTGGCTTAGCTCTCGTAACGAACGGTTGCCGTGGAGTAGTTGTTTGAGAATTTGGTAGGTGCGGGGCTGGGTGCACTGTTTGAGGCGCTGATTATCAATGATGATGGGGGACAGATTGGGGGATAGCTTGCCGAGGGCTGTTTCTTGCCATGACTCTAGCTCTGTTTTTACGTTGTAAAACAGTGAGGTGCTGCTGAGCAGTGCCATGGGCTGGGGCAAGCGCGATTGACGATTGGTGGTGTGGGCAATTTGGGATAGCTCCTCCACGGATTGACAAATATCGAATAGGACTTCTGAAAGGGTGGATTGGATGATTGCGATCGCAATCTCACGATGCAGTTGTTGCCGTTTTAATAGCATCGACAGCGCCACATATTCCCAATGGTCAAAGATTTCAGGCTCCCTGAGTCGAATCTCACGGGGGGGCAGATCCGGACAATGGGTTTTCAGCAATCGCTGCCACCGTCGAAACCGATGCTGTCCACCACCTGCCCACAATAGTTGGCCAACGCGAAAATCTAGCCACCATTCCTCCCCAGAAGTACTTTTTAGGTGAATATGACCATTGGTCTGGGTCTGAATAATGACCTGCACGGTTTTAATCAGTGTGGCCACTGAAAACCCGTTCTCTATCGGCATTACGTTAAGTACAGACTCAATCATGGTGTTGAATATCTGGCTGTGATGTGATCGGCAAAAACAAAAAAGACCCGTGCATGCTCCATTTTTATGGGCTGCGCAAAGTATTCAATACTGGTGTGAACCAGGTTGCTTACAGCCCCTGTGGATTTTAGAAATACGGCGCATTAGGGATGCTCTCCGTCGTCAGGACATGTCGTGGAGAACTGTGATCTATTGATTGATGACTCAGGTCAACATTTTCTTCCTAAGACAAGCCATCAACGGCTAGGCCTCGATTTACCTCCTTAAGTTTCCCGAACCTTAAGAATCGGTAACGATGACTGCTCAAAAATACGCAATTGACCCAGTATTAATTCTGCGTAATCAGTTATCTATGGCTGTCGCTTGAGGGCATTAACAGAGATAAATAGGCGACCTAAGTAAGTCTTAAAACAAAAGCGATAGCCAGTTAAGTTTCTTGCCAAGGGGGCTGTATCGTAGTCAGGAATTAAGCCTTAGGGATAATACTGAAATAATATTGATATCCAGAGACCCTAGGGTAAAGGAATATTTTTTGACGCTGATTACCCAAAGAAAATATGGATACTAGGCAAGTTTTGCAACTGTATCTATTACTATGGGCCTATAAAACCACGATGCACCTATGGTGAGCTGTAATGCGAAGCCTCCTGCTGCCAATAGACAAAAAGTGACCCCTTCCAACTGGAATAGATAATACTAAATTCCCATTTGGCTGGGGCTATTAGTCCGCTTTTCTATGTCTGCTCTATTGACTATGTCCGGTTGAACCCATTGCAGCTTTTGCAACCCTAGATCCATGGATATCCAAGAACGTATTAACCGCCAACGAGTACACCATATAGTTGCTAGCTATCAATTGGATGGCGATGATGGTGATGCGTTCGCCGAACTTTTAACCCAGCTATTAGAGACCTATTGCCAATCGTTGATAGAGCTATCTTTGCTGGAATCTATTGTGAAAGGCTGGTCAGAGATTCCCATGCAAAAGGGGCTTCCCTTTCTCCATGGTGTGCACGACCGATTACGTGCATGGCAGCCCGACCTAGACATATCCAGCCAGGCATCAACCCCCTTAAAAACCCTAAATCCTGCGTTCTTAGGGGTGATATCTGTTGATGTGAAAGCGTCTGTCACCCCAGCTATTACGCCTGAGTCCATCGGCATAACCATAACCCCTGGGCAGTTTGAGCAAATTACTGGGTTGGATGCGAGCTTGGTATTTGATGGTAACGGCCATGTATTGCTCAACCGCCCTGTGGAGATGAAAAAGCCGCTTGAGCCACAGCAATAATTCCTTTAACTTCGTATCCTGCTTGGGTTAAGGTGCTAGCCGCTGCTTTAGCCGTATTTCCAGTGGTGTAAATGTCATCCATCAATAGGATGGATCGGGTCGATGTTCTTAAGTTCGGGTTGACCTGAAAGGCTCCCTCCACGTTGGTTTGCCTTTGTTGTGCATTCAGCGAATGCATGGCATCGGTCGATCTGACTCGGATTAAACCATGCTCCGCCATGGTTAACCCCGTGACTCGACAAAATCCTTTCGTAATCAGGGCGGCTTGATTATAGCCTCGCTGCTTGAGCCGATGGCTATGCAGCGGAATTGGCACTACTATCATCTGCTGCTGAGTCTTATAGGGGCCATGGGTGCACCATTCTTGGCCCACCTGACGGCCTAACCAACGGCCCAGCTCGGCCTGATTGCCATATTTGAGCCGGGCCAATGTCTGCTTGAGTACCCCGCGATATTGGCCCCATGAAAAGACGGATAAATCCGTAGTATTGGTTGATGCCCTGTTGTTAGATAACGTAGCGCTATGACTTGAAAGTGGGCTTGGCCAACGACAGCCTAAAAGTTGCCGGTGACAATCGGTGCAGAGAATCTGGGGCGCATTGCGCTGGCAGAGGGGGCAAGATGCCGTTAGGTACAGCTGGGTGAGCTGCCTGAGGATCTTGGATAAAGCCATGGAATATCTAGAGAATGCTGACCGATGGCTTTAAGCAGACTTTGTTTTTCCGACTTTGACGTTGGTGACGCGACCGTCGGGATAGACCAAAGCCATCGTATTGTCTTGGTTTTTCTGGGAGTCAGAGGCCGATTGGCCGTTGGCGTTGGTCTGATTATTACTCTGACTAAAAAGAGATTTAGTGGGTTTCATATAGATTACTCGTGGTGTTGCTCTGTTTAATTGTTCATCAACCCGAATGAGTATCGTTAGGGTGAAATCATGGATGTTAAATACTTTGTTCTGATAAAAAAAGGTAAAGTCCCTGAATCCTCGAAACCAAAGCGTTTGAGGTCATATTAGTAATGCTTGATTTAATCCTAACGGCTGCTTGTGAAGTTTAGAAAGACGCTTATTTTAAGCTTGGTCAAAGATGTGATGTCTTGAGCTTATGTCAGCTTCAAGAAGCCAGTTTATATCCGGCAAATGACGGATACTCCTAAGCCAATTGTCTGGGTGCTATTTGTCACCTGTAGTTTGAGGGATCGTCCCCACGGGTCGGTTAATTCACGTACAATCAACACTGTTTGGCTAGCGCAGTAAATTTGAGAGAGGACAGACCCTTGAAAACGCGTGTGATTGTGGTTCGCCACGGTGAAAGTACATTTAATGTGAAACGTATTATTCAAGGGCACCATGATGAATCGCTGCTGACAGACAAGGGTGAATCTCAAGCGCGCCAGGTGGGGGAATTTTTGCGGGGCATCCCCATTGATCGGGTCCATTGCAGTCCCCTCAAACGGGCGGCACGAACGGCCGCGTTGATTACGGAAACCATTGGCTTGGACAGTGCGCCCCATCCTACGGACCTACTGAAAGAAATCAGTCTTCCCCTCTGGGAAGCTAAGTCTTTTGCTGATGTTGAGGCTGAATATCCTGATGAATATCGGGCGTGGCGGCACCAGCCTAACGAGCTGAAAATGGCTGTGCCCCAGGCTGATGGAACGACCCAGATGTTTTATCCTGTGCGGGCTATTTGGCAGCAGGCGGCCGAGTTTTGGCAGGGTTTGTTAGCGCAGCATCAGGGGAAAACGATTTTAGTGGTGGCCCACAGTGCTATTAATCGGGCCTTGGTGGGGACGGCCATTGGCTTGGGCCCCGAGGCGTTGAACCGCATGTATCAGGCTAACTGTGGTATTAGTGTGCTCAATTTCCCAGGGGCATGGGGGGAACGGGCTCAGCTGGAGTCGATGAACTCAACCAGTCACACGGGGGCTGCTATCCCTTTGCTGCGCAGCGGGTTTAAGGGACCAAGACTTTTGTTGGTGCGCCATGGGGAAACGGAATGGAATCGAGAGTCTCGCTTTCAAGGGCAGATCGATATTCCCTTGAATGAAAATGGTCGTTCCCAAGCTGCCCAGGCGGGTGAATTTTTAAAGGTTATCCCGATTGATGGTGCGGTTTCTAGCTCCATGATGCGTCCGAAGGAAACCGCTGAGATTATTTTGCAGCAGCATCCAGAGGTTTCCTTAGCGGTGACTGATGGCCTATGGGAAATTGGCCATGGTCAGTGGGAGGGCAAGTTTGAACATGAAATTGAGGCGGGATTTCCCGGGCTGTTAGAGGCTTGGCAAACGCGACCTGAAACGGTGCAGATGCCCGAGGGTGAAAATCTGCAAGATGTCTGGGAGCGGGCGGTAAAGGCTTGGGAAGAGATTGTCACCCAGTATAGTCAGCATGGGACCCCCCAAACGGTTTTAGTGGTGGCCCATGACGCGATTAACAAGTCTATTTTGTGTT
>CALHGI010000002.1 GCA_938029995.1 uncultured cyanobacterium
CCAAACGCCTATCCACTCTTGTTCCCGATATGTGTCGTTGAACAGGATCCAGCTTCGGCGCGTCATACGGCCATTTTGTAAGACCTCACGGATTGCTTCAATCGCTTTATCAAAATCTTTTAGGGCTAAAAATACATAGGAATATCGTACACCAGTTCCACCGCCTATAACGCCACCCAGTCCTGGGCCCTCCAAAACATCTGCTAAAGCATCCTCGATACCTGCGCGATCTTCGAAAATTTCCATATCCAAATCTTCGGCGCCGCCGTCGAGCTTTAAGAAAACGAATATTTCACCATGTGCAGAAAATCGCTCAGAGGAAAACCTATTCTGACCAGTGTAAATTACCCCTGACGGTCCGTCTGATAAAACATTAAAGGTAATAAGATCATCCATGCGGGGGAAATCATCGCCTTCGCGTGGGGTCATTTGCAATAAGGAACGACCGCCGGTTTCACTAAATTTCGAATAAGGCTGTTTGGGCGCTAGGTTTTTGATCTTGGCAATATCTGATGCAACAGCTTGGCGAAGATTGGAAACGGGCTGTACGCCCTTGGGAATTTTTGCACCAACGGCGGTGAAGCGGTCGGCATTCTTCAAGAAATCGACGACCTCGGTCAGCTCCAGCTTGGCTTGATCAATACCTGCCACGTCGCCAAAGGTCACTTGGGTCTGGGGCTCCATCTGCACACGGGCCTTGGACTTACCAAAGTTCATGGCCTGACTACCAGGGCCGTTTTGCGCTCTGCGCAGCACAAAGAACAGCACCACCAGCAACAAAATGGGAATCAGTAGGGTGCTAAGTACCTGCAACAGGCGGTTTTCTTCAGCCTGACGTTGAACTTCAATATCAACAGAGTTCTCGGTCAGAATATCGACTAGGCCGGGGTCGCTGGGCAGATTAACCACAACTCGACGATCTTCACCAGTCGGGTCGGGGAAGCGCGCCTGGCTTCGGTCGGCACTAATATAAACTTTCTCAATAGAGCCATTTTCCACTTCGTTAACGAAGCGGCTATAGCGCCATGATTCGATTTCGATGCGGGGTTGTTCAAAAAATGCGGTTGCCAGTGCAATGACGACAACCACTAATAATACGTAGAGTCCAGCGTTTCTCCAGCGCTTATTCACAGGGAGTAAGCCTCCTAAAGTTTGTGATTTTCAGCAATTTCAGCGAGCTTGCCTATGCTGATTCGAAAGTTGTTAACTTATGTTAACGCATTTCAGGATTTTGCACGGACGACTCCGTTTAGCCGTTATGCTCGCGCATCGAAGGCAGGTAAAACATTCGCATGAGGGCGTTTAGACCTTCGTGGGTAGAACTATAGTTTAGTTTAATATTCCCAAGCAGGGCTGTGTGAATTGGCATTAGGCCCACGACACAGTTGCTGTAGGCTAAGCATTCGAATTGCCCAACCATATCTGGGGTCCAAGGAATTGAGGCAACGGCTTGGGGGCCTAAGGCTTTGATTAACTGGGCTCGGCTAATGCCGGGCAGCAAACCGCTGTCTAGGGGCGGTGTCCACCATTGCCCTTGGGCATAGCCCCAAAGGTTACCGGTACTGGTTTCTAGCCATTCGCCAGCGGGGGTGGCCAGGATGGCATCACGGGCTCCATGGGTTCTGGCCGCTTGCATGGCGAGCCAACAGGGGAGATAGTTGCCGGTTTTGTGGCGAGGCATACTGCGCTGATACTGGGGCCCTTGGGCCACCCAAACGGTTACCCCATCGGTTTGCTGCTGCGCTAGGTTTGGGGGTAAGGAACGGCCTGTAATGAGTTCGGTGCCATCGGCCAGGATGGCGAGCCGCAACACTGGATAGTCGCTCAGCAGGGCTTGGGCACCTTCAATCACCTGTTGCCAGTTGGGCTGGGGCCAATGGAAGAAGTGTAGGGATTGGGAAATGCGATCGCAATGCGCCTTCCACGCCGTCAACGGATGCTCCAGGGTCCGCCCATAAACCCGCACCGTCGTAAAAATACTCGCCCCATAGGCCAAGGCAGGATCACTAGGGGCAAGGGGAAGCGGTTCGTCTATATATAATTGGCCTGCAAACCAATAGGTCATCGGCTACCGAGGCAAAGGACACAGTGGGAATGCCTTAGGGCAGAGAAATTAATAAGATCCATAGTCCTCAAAGCGAAAATAGAGGACTGAGCGGAGTCGTTCGCACAGCGTCTCCCTCGGAGTTAGTCCGGCTAAGTTGGATGTTATCTAAATGCTGTCCCTTAGTTTTATCAAAGACTTAGCCCCAAACACGCCCCATCCTAGAAGATGAAGGATTAGCAACGCCAAAAAAGTAATGGGCAGGAAACAGTCGGTGCAAAAATCAACGATTCAGTTAGGCCAGTATGAAGCAGCCTATTTAGAATTGGGAGACCAGGAACAATTGGGATCACAGGACTATCCCGTCTTGCTATTTCTCCATGGTTTTTTAGGGGAAAGTAGCCTGTGGCAAGATTTGATGGAGCGCCTTTCCCATAGGTATCGATGCATTGCCTTAGACCTCCTGGGCTTCGGCGGGTCGTCTAAACCGAAGCTCAAATACACCATTTGGCACCAGACAGCTTTTTTAAGCGAGTTTATGGCCGCCCTCAAGCTAAAAAACGTCACCCTCATTGGTCATTCCTATGGCGGCTGGACCAGCTCCGCCTTTGCCATCGAGCAGGCCGACCTCACGCCATCAGTGATTCGCCACCTTGTGCTAATTGCACCAGCAGGGATTCGGGATGACAGTTTTGTGGGGAAATACAACTACCTGCGACCCATTTTGTGGGAAACACCGATCGTAGATTGGATATTGACCGGGCTCAAACCCATTGCCAAGGTCACCGGGCAGCAAAAAACCTATGACCAAGCAGCCATGGCCCGACGGGAGTTTGGGAAGCAACCGGTGGCCAAATCCTTCATTGTCGATCGGCTGCGTCCAGAGGATGCCATCGACACCGTCGAGCAAGAAATTCACAAAATAACGGTGCCCACTCTGGTAATCGCCGGGGCCCAAGATACGACCATTCCCCTGTGGCATTGCGAGACCTATGGGCAAGGTGTTCCAGGCGCCCAGTTCGAAGTGCTACCGGAAGCGGATCATGATTTGATTCGGACAGATTGTAATGCGATCTCAACTCTAATCACTAACTTCCTCTAAACGGCGTCCGGTTTGATGCGTATTTCGAAAAATTCTTTTCGAACAAGATTGGACGAATTATTGGGAGATTTCCCTATGTGAGACTAAACTCTAATAAATATTTACCAAAGAAAATAAGTGTTTGATCAACTCAATATTCAGCCAAAGCATCTAGTAGCTACGGGTATTTTGGGTGGAGTTTTAGTCTTAGGCTTTAATCAGAGCGCGCCGGGACTCGCAGTATCTGAAGTACCCATT
>CALHGI010000003.1 GCA_938029995.1 uncultured cyanobacterium
CTTATACTTCAATTCAGTCCTGTTTTTACAGTACTTTGTTTGGCCCCTCTGTTTAGTGCCCTTTGCCCTAGTAGAAAAAAACGATGTGACCTAGGCGACTCCCCAGATACCATTCCTAGGCAGGGAAAAACCTGAAACGTAACATTGTTTTTGAATGCCCCATGTCCACCCATAGCAAACCATTGAATGCATTCGACGGTTTGCTATAAATCAGACAATTTTGGTTGGGTATAGCCCTAATTGTCAGCACCCGTTAAGAGAATATCCCCTGACCATTAACAGCGGCCGTAACAACCAACTGCAAGATTGCAACCAAGCCAATACCTTTGCACCACCACACAATGGCAGACTTCCACACAAACTTGATTTGAATCATGAATCCTCAGACGTTACTCATCTAGGATTCAGGGAAAACTAATCAAGAATTGTAGTTCTGAGAAATGTCATGATTTCAACGAATGAGTCTCAGATTCAGGTTGCCTGTATCCCCAGCCATCGAGTTCAACCTCGGTGGCTGTCGGCTCTGACGTCATTAGACTATAGACTTGGCCACTTGCAAGCCTATTTGGAAGAGTTGCTCTCCGGGCTACGCCATGGTTTAGGCGCTAGCCGGGTCATGATTGGCCAGGATCCGATCCACGGCTTCCATTTTACCGTCAGCTCAGAACTACGGTCAGGTCCTCCTCAGGATGCCAAATGCTGGAGCAATCTAGCCCACAATATCGTCAACCAAAAACTTCCTTCCAGCGGTACCCATACCCTCAGGACTAGCCTAATCGTGGCCTATTGTGGTGTGCCATTAATCAATTCCCGTGGTCAATGTAGTGGCATTCTCCTGGCCCTAAGACCAGCCATCGATCCCTTTCAGGTTGAACAACAACAGGTTTTATCCGTTATGGCCCCCCAGGCAGCCATGGCCATTGAGCTAGAACGCTACGCCTCTCCCACCCCTAGGTCACCCGCAGCAACGAACGGTTCAAATTATCCTCAACAGTTTTTTCAGGGTAATTTGGTGTCCATCAACCAACAGCTAACCCACAAGTTAGATCACTATCGGGCAGAACTGCAACGGGTATCGGCTCAGTTACAGCGAGAAAGCATCGCCCATTCTTCCCTAGAACAGCGCTTTCGAAAAATTTTTGAAGGGTCTAACGACGCCATATTTGTGATCGACCCGGCCCAGGATCAGATTCTAGAGGCTAACCCCCGCGCCAGCCAACTGCTGAACTATTCCCACCAAGAATTACTCAACTCCATCAAAATTTCTCAGATTCTCCCTAATGGAATGCCAAACCTGATGGAATTTACTGCATCCGTTTTTCGCCAAGGACAGGGCTGGACCGATGAGTTAATCTGCCTAACAAAGCATAAACATCAGCTGTCTGCGGAAATCTCCGCAGCTCCCCTTGAATTTGAAGGACGGCAATGCATGATTGCCATGGTGCGAGACATTAGCGATAGGAAACGACTCGATGCGGAACGGAAACAAGCCGAAGCTAACGCCACCAAAGCCCTTTCTCACCTGGCCGAAGTGGGTGAACTCACGTCCATGATTGTCCACGAAATTCGCAATCCGCTGACCACGGTACTAATGGGGTTAACTAGCTTTCAAAAACTGGAGCTAGATAGCCGTTTCCAATCTCGACTGGACATCGCCTTAGGAGAAGCTGAGCGACTAAAACGATTGCTCAACGAAATTCTTCTCTTCTCCAAGCCGCAAACCTTCGACTGCCAACCGATAGAACTCAACCAGTGGAGTACGGACCTCCTAAGGTCTATCCAGTGCCATCCCTCCATCGCAGATCGGGTGGTCACATTTAATGCCAATCCCATTGCTACCATCGTATCTGCGGATTCTGACAAACTCAAGCAGGTGTTTATCAACCTAATTACCAATGCCTGTGAGGCAATCGACCCAGGGGAAAACATCACCTGGGAAATTGCCCATCCCTCCAAGGCCAACCATGTAACCATCAGGATTAACAATGGGGGTAATCCCATTCCACCATCCATTTTGGAAAAAATTACCACCCCCTTTTTCACGACCAAATCCCATGGCAATGGTCTGGGGCTAGCTATTGTTAAACAAATTGTGGTCGGCCACAGGGGACAGTTCACCATCACCTCAGATGCTGCATCCGGGACAACTGTGACGGTCAAGCTACCCCTGCTAAAACGTTAAGGCTGTCCCCTGGAAACAGTCATGTCCATGGGGGACACAACCTTTCGCACCCACAAGCCATGGATAGGGCTCAGAAAACTGTGCACTAATAAGGTCCGTTCACAGGCCATAACAACGTCCTTCGGGTAAAGTTGTTTCGTTTTAATCAGGTGGGCAAGGAGTTTGCGCAGATCATTGAGGCCGTGCATAAGCAGCATCCAAGGTCGCTGCCAGGGAGCATAGCGAACACAGCGAAGGGGATAGCGACTCACACCAATGCATTGAAATAGGTGGAGCAAATAGGCGGGCCGCAGCCGGGTTTCAGGAATCACATGGGTGAGCTGCATGGGGGGATTGTGCCAGATGGGCCAGCCCCCCTGACGAATGTGGCTGAGGGTTTCCACATCTTCTCCTTTAGCCTCCAGGCTGGGGCCACACACCCCTGAAAGTGCAGGATCTACGGGCACACATTCCCGCCAGGCCCGACGTCGAATGACCATGCCTGCTCCGGCCGGTAGCACGCCATGCTGTGGATTGTATTGAAACGCCGTATCCCCTCGCTGAATAATGGCTAAACAGCTAGCAATGCGTTCAAACCCTTTCGGGGGAG
>CALHGI010000004.1 GCA_938029995.1 uncultured cyanobacterium
TGACGCTCAACACCCCCCTGCTGACTGTTGATGAACAGCCGATCTCGATAGAACAAGCGCTGAAATACCTCCATGGAGCAGGTTTGCTAGAGGGTGTGATCACTCTAATCATTGAACAACACCTGATGCAGCAGGAAATTCAGGAACAGAATGTCGAGGTCGATGAAGCAACGGTGGAAAACGTGATTATCCAGTTTCGGCAACAGCACCAGTTAACTGAACAGCAGTCCTTTCAAGCCTGGTTAGCGTCAGAGGGCCTGAATATGAAGGGATTGAAAGAGCAAGTGTCCTGGAAACTGAAGCGACAGCAGCTGAAAGCCAAGATAGTCAAACCGAAGCTGCATCAGTATTTTATTAGCCAAAAGCTGACCTTAGACCGAGTAGTGCTTTCCCGAATAGTGGTGCAGGAAAAAGCCATCGCCGAAGAACTATTGATACAAATCTTGGAAGATGGCCTGCCCTTTGAACAGCTGGCGCGGGAGTATTCCCTAGCTGAGGATCGGAGCATGAATGGTCGTATGGGCGAGGTGAGTCGGGGTAAATTGCCCCATACTTTGCGGGCAGCCGTCGATCAAGCAAAGCCTGGAGCCATTATTGGACCATTGCCATTAGATGGGGTTTGGTACCTGCTGCGTTTGGGAAAAATTATACCCATTCAATTTGATGCAAGGGTTCAAGAGCAGCTAGCAGAAGAGTTATTTGAGCAGTGGCTGCAAACCCAGAAACAACAGCGTGCAATTCAACTAGAAATCAACTTTTAGGACAGACTTATGCAACTGGCAGACTATCCTCAATGGGATAAGCAACCTTTGTGCTTGCTCGATTCCCAACAGCAACTGCAACTCAAGAAGTCAGCTAAACAAATCCGCTACAGCACTGGCCAGATCATTTGGTCTACGGACCAGCCGGGCAACCAGTTTTTGGTTCTTGCTGGGAAGGTGCGGCTTCGGGAAGAGAATAAGCCTAAATCTCTGACTGTGTTTAAGGCAGGGGACTGGTTTGGTGACTCACTGCAGCTTTCAGGTAAGGTGTGGGCTGTGGCTTCTGGGAAGGAAGTGATTGTTCTCCGTTGGCAATATGACCTATGGGAACAATTATCTAGTGTGGATATGCAGCGTTTTTGGTACCGGCAGCGCCGACAATATCAACGCCAAGATCCACAGGTATCGTGGCCTGTCACGGGGTATCCCTTTGTCAGTAGTCCAGCCACTGCCGCCGCCTGTTTGACGATGGCCGCAGAATATCTGCAATGTCCCGTGCAGATGAAACAGATCCAACGCCAACTGCGACGGTCCACCCCTGTCAAAGTCGCCCGAGTGGCTGAAAAAATCGGGTTGCAACTCCAGGATGTACAGGTCAGTTGGGAGGATCTGAGGCAGCTCACCTATCCGGCATTGTTACGATGGCATGAGGCCGATCAGGTGGACTGGGTGTTGGTCTATGGCCCCAAGGGCAATCGATTGGTAATCGCTAATCCCACCCATCCAGAGCAAACCTGTGAAAGTGTCTCCAGGGAAGTCTTAGAACAGCATTGGGATGGCCAAATTTGGCCCATTGCCTTATCGCAACAACAGGAGCAGTTTAATCTCGGTTGGTTTTTGCCTGCGATTTGGCAGTATCGGACGCTATTGAATGAAGTGTTGGTGGCATCAGTCACGCTGCAACTGTTGGGGTTGGCGACTCCCATTCTGACTCAGGTGATTATTGATAAGGCCATGGGTCATCAGAGTGTAGCCACCCTTAACACCATGGTGGTGGCACTGTTGGGAGCGGCGATCTTTGAATCTTTGCTGGGTATTTTGAGGCTGTTTATTTTTACCCATACAACCAATCGACTGGATTTGAAGCTTTCAGCACAGCTGTTTCGCCACCTGCTGCGCTTGCCCCTTAATTACTTTGAATCGAGACGGGTAGGGGATACGGTCGCCCGAGTCCAGGAGTTAGGGAATATACGCCAATTCCTGACCGGGACAGCTCTGACGGTGGTGCTCGACAGTCTATTTTCGGTAGTGTATCTGGCCTTGATGTTTTACTACAGCCGGACGTTGACTTGGGTGGCCTTAGCGGTCCTGCCGCTGTTTGCAGGATTATCACTGGTCGTAACGCCGATCTTGCGACGCTGGCTGAATGAAACCTTTAACCGGAGCGCAGATAGCCAATCCTTTTTGGTAGAAACCGTCTCGGGGATTCATGCTCTTAAAGCTCATGGCGCTGAGTATAGTGCTCGACAACGATGGGAAGGACTATTTGCGCGATATATTCGCACCAATTTCCGGGCCTCGACGGTGTCTAATGTGGGCCAAAACATTGGTAGCTTTTTAACAAAGTTTTCCTCGTTGCTGATTTTATGGGTGGGGGCTCATCTGGTGATGGATCCAACCCCAGACAAGCCCTTTACGATTGGCGCTTTGATTGCCTTCCAGATGTTGTCGGCGAGGGTGACGGGGCCTTTGTTGCGATTGGTGGAGTTGTGGCAGGAGTTTCAGCGGGTGATGTTATCCGTTGATCGGTTGGGTGACATCCTAAATGTGGCTCCAGAAGCGGAGTCTGGAACAGGGATTGTTTTACCAGCCCTCCGAGGTGAGGTAAGTTTCGATCAAGTATTCTTTCGGTATCAGCCGGAACAAGAGCCTGTACTGAAAGGCATTTCCTTTACTGCTGCTCCCGGTATGCTGGTCGGGGTAG
>CALHGI010000005.1 GCA_938029995.1 uncultured cyanobacterium
TACTTAAAAAATAAGAATCGTGATGCCGGGGACAGGACGTGATAAGCCATAAACCCGCAGAAAGGAAACTACATCAGCTTCTCTCTACGGGTTTATGGTGAGGTTAAGGGATTGGAAATTGGCTAGGGATGTTTTCCTGAGGTAGGCACCCTAGACCCGTTGCCTACTGTTTTAGGTGTTGAACCCACTCACGCAGGTTATCAGCTGCAACATCGCGTCCCCCTAGGCCAAATGCGATCGCAATTGCCACGGCAATGGCGCCCAACAATAGACCAAAGGCTAGATTCACAATGCTAGTGGCCACGCCCATCTGCTGTAGAGCCATGGCACCGACAAAGGCAATGATAACAATGCGAGCTGTCTGAGCCAGGGTGTTAGAAGAAGACATGCCCATGCCATTAATCAGGCGGAAAGCCAGATTAGCTGCATAGAGACCAATGGCAAACACGACGATGCCGCTCAGTACCTGTACCGAAACCGCCATGATGTTGTTGACAATCTGAGTTAGAGCTGGGAAGCCAAGAATCTCAGTGGCTGTAACCGCTCCAAAAAGAATCACACCAACTAGGACCAACAAACCTGCAATCTCAGAAGGGGTCTTCTGGGGAGCCTGTACCGCTTCGATGGGTTGACCGTCGAAGGCGATATCCATAGGCTCAGGGTCTGAAGTGTTAGTGAGCTGGGATAGACCTAAAACATCAGTAATGTTGTCAAAGCCTAGGCCAGACAGCAGGTTAATCACCAGGTCAGATACAAACTGGCCAATGAAGTAGAAGATTGTCAGAACGACACCCGCAGAGAGGACCTGGGGAATCTTGCCCATCACATCCTCTAGCATGGCGACTGCAGGACCCGAAATGGCTTCAATATTCAGCTCATTTAGGGCAGCAATTGCAATGGGAATGATGATTAGCGTGAAAACGATGGTCCCTGCCAGGCTGGAAATGGACATGCCATCACCAGAGCGGGAGGCCATGCCGAGGCGACTACCAAAGCTATCCACACCGGTAGCGGCTAGCAGATTGGTAACAATGCCTTTGACAATATTGGCCACTAGCCAACCGATACCAAAGACAATGGCGGCAGTCAGAATCTGTGGGATCGCAGATAAAAACTCATCCAGCAGTTCTTCTACAGGACCTAGTAACCCAGGCAACTGTAGGGCACTCAGCACTAAAGGCAGAGCCAGCAGGAAGATAAACCAGTAAAGAACATTACCCAGGGTGTCATTGACCTGGAATGCGTTGCCTTCACCATCTACACCCGTTTGTTGAGCTAATTTTTCGTCCAGGTTAAAGCGACCAAGGCCATTAGTAACAGCCGACTTCGCTACCTTCGCAATTAGCCAGGTGATAAACAGGATGACGCCAGCACCCGCAATCCGAGGCAGATACTCAAAAACGGTCTGTAATAGACCACTAATGGGTTCTGATACAGCGCTCAACTGGAGCGCATCTAAGATGGCGATGATGAAAAAGAGCATCACCACCCAGAACACAATGCTGCCAATCGTACTTTCGATGGGCACATCGTTCCCTAGACCCGCTTTAGATGCCAGCTGGTTGTCTAGGTCTGTTTTACTTAATAGAAACTTGGCAAATGCTTTCGCCACTGTGGCAACTACTAGGCCCACAACTAGTAGCAAAAATGCACCTAGCAGTCCGGGTATGAAGCTACCGAGTTGGCTACCAATGGTATCTGTAAACTGTGTAATTGAGTTTGCGATCGCCAGATTGAACACCGGGTCCAAACTGATCGAGTCAAACCCAACCACCCCGTGGAGTTGAGTCATTGTTCTTTCTTATGCCTACTGAACATCTACATGGGCCGATCACGGTACCCAAACTAAGTGAAATAGAGTTGACACCTAAGAGTACCGCTTAATATCAATTTTTTTCCCTGGAAGTCTTATTAATATCAGACTTTGTAATGAAACCCCTGTATTTCTACGTACAACTTTAGGAAAACAGGGCTAAATTTTACTCGTAAAGCCCGAAATGGCTGAATTTTGTACGTTTATTGCGGATCAGGGATTGTTGCTCACCTGTCTGGATCCCCGCCCTGGCCCCCCTGACTTTTTGGAGCTTGGCTATTTCTCGGACCGAATGATCCCTGGAGCCTGCCCCGCCATGACTTGAAGCTAGGCCATAGAGAGCCTTTTTCATCCCATGGGGGCTAACTCTTAGGCCTCGATGGCTTGAACGGGATCGGGCCAATATTTTCCAGGTTGAATGGTCTGGGGATCGGCCAGTTTGTTAGGAAATACTCTCTTGAAAGTGGGCATTTCCTAACAAAGTGCCTGAGCTTTTAGGGTGACGCCCCACTGATCGACTACCTACTAGGCCTTGCCGCGCCCTAGGGTACGACTGGCCAACAGCGCTAATCCACCCAGCCCCCATAAGCCTGAGGGTTCTGGCACATCCTGGGACGGTTGCTCTTGAAAACTGCTCAGCAAGGCCACCCCATCATTGATACATTCCAAAAATAGGCTAGCAATAAAGTCACCGCCCGGCACGAGGGAGCGATTAAACCGCACGGTGTGGGTGTGGTGGGTCCCCACATCGAAATGGGCAAAGTCCAGTCCCTGCTTAACCGCCTCCGCCTCCGATAAAAAATCTATGTCTCCAACTAAGGTGCCGGTGCTGATGGAGGAGAGGACGGGGGTATTTGCGCCAGCATAATTCAATGCCGCCTCTTCGGTGGCAATATCCCCTAGGGTATTGTCTCGGCCATAGCCCGCGCCATAGTAAGTTGTCAGGCTTTTATAGCCATTGTTAACCGCTGCAACCGACTGGGCTGTGACATGACGAAATAGGCCCACGTC
>CALHGI010000006.1 GCA_938029995.1 uncultured cyanobacterium
TGAGTGACGATTCTCTCTGAAGTAATAAACCAACCCTGGCCTCTGTTCAGAACAGGTGTTTTGCTGTAGTAAAACCTACAGGTGTCGACTGGGAGGTGGTTTCGATGTAGGTGAGACATGCTTCAACAACCCTATATCTCTACTGATGCTTGTTTGGAAAGCTGTCTTTCGATTACAGACAGAACCTGGTGTGGATTGATGGGCTTACTTAGAAAGGCAGAGGCTCCCACCATCCTGGCCCTTACCCGGTCAATCATGCCGTCATTCCCAGTCAAAATTACAATGGGTGTTTCTTTGAACGAAGATATTCGACGTAACTGACTACAGAGTTCATAGCCATTGGTGCCGGGCATCACAAGATCTAGGAAAATTAGGGCAGGCTTTTTCGACAATAATACGGCGATGGCCCTGAGGGGATCTTGAATGCAATGGACTTGATAATCCGCTGTTCCTAATACTTTTTCTAGGGCACGACAGATGGCTGGACTGTCATCTATACAAGCAATTAGGGGGCCTTTGGGTGACTGATCTATGGGTTTCGGGGGTGGTATTGGTGACCCTAAATCGTCAATTTCAATCAACTCCACCGTACCTTGTTGTATATGGGGTAACAGGGAAGCTGAAAGCGATACAATGTCACGGTTTACTTTAATGCTGAGATCCCTCAGGGTAAGTTGACCCGTGAGCATCATGGTCAAGGTGCGATATAAAGTGTCGGGTACCTGTTTTTTGAGCTCTAGGGGATGGCGAATAATCGGTGCCAAATCAGGTGACCGATCGCCTAGTTTGGCATCCAGCCAAGATTGCCAAAGTGATCTAGCCTTGTAGATCATGGTGTCAGCATTCACCAGTAAAAGTTGGTTTGATAAACCATTTTCAGGTTTGACTTGATACTCAACTTCGCGCGCCTGACTAATATCGAAGAAGACCTCTACAAAAATGCTTTGAATGATTTTACTAATCTGTTCACGCGATATCTTTTGTTGGTTGTACCAAAAGCCTAGGAGCTGATATTCCCAACAGGATATGTTTTGATTACCTTCTAGATTAGATAGTTTGCTTAACTCAGTTTTGAGGGTTGATAGTTCTACGTAGAGGTCGGGACAAAAGCACTTGACATAGCGATACCAACGACGCATCGGCTGCTTACCGCCCATGACATAGAGCAAGCGCCCCATGTAAAACTCAAACGTCCACTCATTGCTATGGGCAGCAAGGTGTAGTTGTCCATTGAACTGACTCTGTTTGAGCAGCCCAAAGAGACGACTTTGTTTTGCTGCTGTAAATTCGTTAATAGTAATGACAGACTGTTTAGTGGTCATTGATAGTGTCATCGTGTTGACAGGGTAAACAGACTTAACAAGGCTGGAAATGTATTGGTCGATCCCCCCGACCACTGAAATTGTTTAAAGTTCAGTGGCTATTGGTATTGTTCCCTGATCATGAGTGTTTAGATGTGGGGGGAGCTGATGGAATGTAGTCTTTTTCCATGGAGGGGAAAAGACTATTGGGCAATAAAGTCCGTTGAGAAAATTCTGGATAGGCTTCGGTGCCATGTTCACTTAGATCTAATCCGGTGGATTCAGCCCGGAGAGAGACTCGTAAACCAAAGGTAACTTGCAACGCGGACCAAACTAAGAGGGTGCTGATGCTTACAAATGCGGCTACGATGGCGATGCCTATGAGTTGGGTGACGGTGGGTTGGATATTGCCGCCCGTCAATGTCCCAAGAGCCGGACCTGATAGCTCGGTGTGCCAGGGATTGATACCTGGCCCAACACTGAATAAACCCACTGCTAATGTTCCCCAAATACCGCCTACTAAGTGGACAGGAAGGGCTCCGACCGGATCGTCAATGTGCCATTTGTTAAATAAATTAGCTGCGAAAACAGCGACCATACCTCCAACAAAGCCAATGATGATGGCGCTGATGGGGGCGACATAGGCACAGCCTGCCGTAATTGAAACCAGCCCTGCTAATGCACCGTTAATGATCATGCCGAGGTCTGGCTTACTGGTGGCTAGCCAGGACACAATGGCGGCGGCTACTGCGCCTGTGGCAGCGGATAGATTTGTGGTGACAATAATGCGACTAGCTGCTGCCGGGTCTGCGGCCATGCTGGAACCGGCATTGAACCCAAACCAACCGAACCATAGAATTAAACCGCCGAGGGTGGCGATCGCCAGGTTATGTCCCGGTATTCCCCGCTGATTACCTTGGTCATAGCGACCCGTGCGGGGGCCTAATAGCCACGCCCCCGTAAGAGCGGCCCAGCCCCCCACACTATGGACCACCGTTGAGCCGGCAAAATCTGAGAAGCCCATGGTTTGGAGGAAGCCGCCGCCCCAAACCCAGTGACCCACCATGGGGTAAATGATTAAGGATAGGACTGCACTAAAGGCAAAAAAGGCAAAGAACGAAATGCGTTCGGCTACGGCACCGGATACAATTGTTGCGGCAGCCCCTGCAAATACCAGTTGGAAGAAGAATTTGGCATCCAATGGGATGCCGGCCCAGGCCAAGGAGCTAAACACACCACTGTATTTCTCCCCTGTGAGTGGGCTTAAGTCTAGGCCCCGTAAGAAGAACCCGGAGTGGCCGATTACAGGGTTGCCATCACCAAACATGATGCCAAAACCAATTGCCCAGAAACAAAGGGACACTACACCAAAGACAATCAGGTTTTTAGTCAGTACGTTGACTGCATTTTTACTCTGACAGAAACCGGTCTCTAACATGGCAAACCCGGCATTCATTAAGAACACCAGCACCGCGCAAAAGAGTACCCAAATCGTATCCACGGTCACTTGGAGGGAGGCAGGCAAAGATGCAGGGGGACTATCGGCAGCTAGTACAGCTCCGTTCCAAACCAACCAAATTGCAACGGTCAAATACAGAATAGGTTGCCATCCTATTCGGCGTTGGTGAAGTTGTCTCATCATGAAAAGTTGCTCTAGGACCGCACGCTGGATAGGTACCGAGAGAAAATGTCGTAACGATGAACATTACTGTCTATCGATGGCTACGTGCGAATGTTTAATACACCTATGTTTCCCAGAGAGGTTTGTTTCTCCCATGTGATTGATTGTGCTGAATATGGTTGGGTGCCCATAGGATACGTTATGGGTGATCGCTGAAAAATTTAGGTGGCGAGAGCGATTTGTATATCAAACGGATCAATGCATTCCACCGTTTGATATACAAATCAAAATTAGTTAGTGCAGGTGGTCCTGGACCACCTGCGTAACAACACGATGACGGTATTTACGTAAGAGATTTTACGATTTTGCCAGGGCTAAAATTCGTTGTGCCACCGCATTTACGTAAGAGATTTTATGATTTTGCCAAGGCTAAAATTCGTTGCGCCACCGCTTCTGTTATGGGCATGACCGATAGACGATTTCCCCGTTTCACAACCTGTAGTTCGTCGGGGTCAAATTTCTCTTTGAGCTCATTGAGACTGATGTAGTGCTTAAACGTCTCAACATAGCTAACTGTTACGGTATGCCACCGGGGAGCTTCTGGGGTGGACTTAGGATCGTAGTATTTGTTGGTTTGATCAAACTGGGTGGGGTCGACCACCATTTCTTCTCCGATTTTCATTAGACCCGCAATGCCGGGGGGCTTGGTATTGGAATGGTAAAAGAAGGCTAGGTCGCCCACGGTCATAGACTTTAAAAAGTTGCGAGCCTGGTAGTTGCGCACGCCGTCCCAAATTTCGTTGCGATCGCGCTCCAAGTCATCAATGCTATACACATCGGGCTCAGACTTCATTAACCAGTATTTCATCGCGTTTCCATTCCTCTTGTAGCTTGCTCCAGACCTTGTTCTGCCAACCTAAAGGCCAGCTGAGTTGAACCTGGCGACCAACCCCTGCGTAAGCCAAATTAAGACGAATCGGCTGTTCCGGCAAGTACGTGAGCCGTTCAGCCCACTCAATCACCAAGATCCCAGGTTCGACTTCTTCTCCATCCCAGTAAGTTTCCAAATAAAGGCCATCCGCCGCTGCCCCTTCCAAACGATATAAATCCACATGATAGAGAGGTACTCGGCCGGTCAGATATTCATTAATCAGGGTAAAGGTGGGACTATTGATGGTTTGTTCAATCCCTAACCCGGTGCCCAGACCTTGGGTAAAGGTGGTTTTACCACTGCCCAAAGGTCCCGAGAGCAATAGTACGGTCCCTGGCGGTAACTGCTGGCCCATCAGCCACCCGAAGCGATGGGTGGCCTTGGGATCTGATAACTGTATTGAGGTAGCCATCGACATGATTGACCTTAAAGCGCTCTTAACGCAAAACTATAGCTTTCACAGGGTTCACTGATGTTAGGGGCCATGGGGTGAAGCTATAAAAACGAACCGAATAGGTTAGGGAAACCCACCTTGGATAGGCAACCCTCCAACTGTATCGTTAATCTAATAGCGAGTTCACACCGAGTTCAAGCCAGGCCCCAAGTCATGATAATCACGGTAGCCAGCTTCAAAGGTGGTGTTGGCAAAACCACCACTGCCATTCACCTAGCCGCATTTTTCCAAGGTAAGGGAAAGACGTTGCTGATTGACGCCGATCCTAACCGTTCTGCCCTAGGCTGGGCTGGCCGTGGGGACCTGCCCTTTGAAGTGGTCGACCAGTGGCAGGCGGAAACCCAAAGTGACGTTTATGAGCACATCATCATTGACACCCAGGCCCGACCAACCACCGAAGATTTAGCCGCCTTAGCCAATTCCTGCGATTTGCTGGTGCTACCCACCATGCCAGATATTCTGTCACTGGATGCCCTGGTGTTAACCATTGAATATCTCAAATCGATTCAGACCAGTCAGTATCGCATCTTGATTACATCGATTCCGCCCAAACCCAGCCGGGCCGGAGATGAAGTGAAAAAACTCCTCAAAGAAGCTGACATTCCCACCTTTAACCTTGGCATTGGTCGGTTAGCGGCCTTTCAAAAAGCCGCCATGCAGGGCATCCCGGTGTATGCCGTTAAGGACCAAAGGGCTGAACGAGGATGGCAGGATTATGAAGCGGTGGGGAATGAGATTCTGAACTTAAAAAAAGTGAGCTAAGGGCCAGGGCGCACGTGGCCCCTAACCATAATCAAAAGCCCTGGCCATTTGGCCAGGGCTTTTTCACGTTCTACCTTTTCTGGATACTGGTTCGATTCGAATACTGCTTAGTCCTAACGTCGGGATGGCCTAACGTCGGGAGGACATCAAAATACGCAGTACATACCAGAACAGGAGCATCACGGCAGCAAACAGTTCTAACGATGCGGCCACATGCTGGTTGGTGGCGTAGCGGTGCATCACGTTAGATGTTTTGTACAAGATCGCTGCGGCTGCGAAGGCCACCATAAAGAAGGAAAAGAACAATCCTAGGGAGAACCCAAATAGTAGGCTGCAAACGATCAGGCCCATGGCCACCATGCCGCCTACTTTGAGGACGCCGCCTAGGAACGCAAAATCCTTACCTGAGGTGAAGGCCACCGCCGTCAGGCCACCAAATAGAAATAGGGTGATGATG
>CALHGI010000007.1 GCA_938029995.1 uncultured cyanobacterium
CCCTAGCCACCATGGGGCTATCGGTCCCGCTGTTCAAAGGGGCATTTGCAGCGGCGGATTTAGCGGTGTGCTGGTTACTCAGTCAACGGTTTGGCTATCGGGCAACCCTGCTTTATGCCTGGAACCCGCTGGTGCTATACAGCTTTGCAGGGGGCGGCCATTATGACAGTTGGTTTGTGTTGCCCTTGGTGATGGCCTGGCTGTGGTTTGATCGCCCTGGCCCCCAGGCGGCCATCGCCAGGCCCCCCTTAACCTACCTAGGCTCAGCCCTCTTCGTGGGCATTAGCATTGCAGTGAAGTGGATTTCCCTGCCGGTACTCGCTTTTTTGGTGTGGCATGCCCTGCGACGGGGACGGATCGGCCTTGCCCTCTTGAGTGGCGCGACTGGCCTAATGCCGATAATCTTAGCCGCCATACCTTTTTGTAGCCCCACCTCTTGCCCCCTGGTGCGCTTTGGCTCGTCCTTTGTGGTGACTGGCCGCTGTTCCGAACTGATTCCCTACCTGGTGGAACTCATTTGGGAGCCATCCCGCTGGGCAAATTGGCTCTATGCCTTTCCCCTGGCCCTGGTGGTGGTGTGGTTACTGGTGAGGGCCCGCAGCTTTCATCAGTTCACCGAGTGGTATCTGATTGGCCTGATGGTGATTTCCCCCATCGTTCATTTTTGGTACCTGAGCTGGCTCATGCCCTTTTTAGTATTCAGCCGTAACCTCGGCAGTCGGCTGATTAGCCTGTCGGCCTATGTGTACTTCACCTTGCTCTATCAGTCGGCCTCTGGGGACCACAGTTGGTTTTTACCCGTGGCTCAACGCCACTGGCTATGGTGGCCGTTTGTGCTGGGCATATTATGGAGCAGCGCCCAGGTGACCTGGCCAGGGTTGGCAACTGCCACAAAATTGAACAGAACTTAAGGCGCTTCTCAGGCTTAGTTCAGTTGCTAATGAGAAATTACAAGTGAATCATTATGCTGATTACCCTTAATCCTCACCTAAAAATAACTGTGAAACGCCACTATTTTTCTGCCCTTTTCCTGGCCTGTTCCATTGGATTGATCGGTTGTTCCACCGAATCTATCACCCAAAAATCGACCGCACCAGCCAGCGAAACCCAGCCTAACGAAATCGCCAACGCGGCCACTGATGCCACCCTAGACTACGACGCCTATGGCGATGTCTTGGACACCTATGTGGATGCCTCTGGCTGGGTCAACTACGCTGACCTACAGACATCGCGCCAGATGCTGGATAGCTTTAATAATGGCCTAGCAGCGGTGGATGAGGCCACCTATGGTAGCTGGAGTGAAGCGGAACAGATTGCCTATTGGGTGAATGCTTACAACTCCCTAACCCTGAAATCGATTATTGATCAAACGCCCATTAAGGCGAGCATCAAGGATATTACAGGGGTTTGGCGGCTGAAAAAGCATCCGATTAGTGGTCAGGAAAAGACCTTGAATAATATTGAACACGACGTGCTGCGGGCCGACTTTAATGAGCCTCGAATTCATGCGGCCCTAGTCTGTGCAGCCATTAGCTGCCCCCCCCTACGCAACGAACCCTTTAGGGGTGACAATTTGGATGCCCAGCTCGATGACCAAGTACAACAATGGCTGGCAAGGCCTGATGGTTTATTAATTGATCAGGAGGCGGGGGAAGTGCGGGTATCGAAAATTTTCAGCTGGTTTGGCGGCGACTGGATACCCACCTATGGTGTGGAGACTGGATTTACCGGTGACAAGACGGAACGAGCCGTGCTCAATTTTATTAGTAACTACGTCAGCGAAGAAGAACGGGCTTATTTGGAAGCTGGTGACTATGAGCTGAGTTATTTTGACTACGATTGGTCTTTGAACAAGCAGTCATAATTTAAAGCGAACGGTTTAACCGAACGGTTCGAACGGCAAACGATTCAGAGCATAAACCAAGGGGACCATCGTGAATGCAAGGGCCTGTGTGATGTTGTTTACGCGATACCCCGAAGCTGGCAATACGAAAACCCGCTTGATTCCCTACCTGGGGGCAGAGCGGGCGGCTGAGCTACAACGATGGATGACGGCCGCCATGGCCAGGGAGATGGCGGCGCTGGGTCCTGACATTGACCGACAGGTTCATTTTTCAGGCGGCGATCGATTGCAGATGCAAAGGTGGTTGGGCAGGCAGTTTACCTATCGCCCCCAGGCGGGGGAAACTTTGGGACAACGCCTGCAGCAAGCGTTTGGGGATAATTTTGCAGCGGGGATGGCGGCGGTGGTGGCCATTGGATCAGACTGCCCTCGGCTGAGCACCGACCATTTGGGCCGGGCGTTTCAACAGCTCCAGAGCCATGATGTGGTGTTGGGGCCAGCGGTGGATGGGGGCTATTACCTCATTGGCCTGCGGGGTCACCACCCCCAGCTGTTTGAGCAGATTCCCTGGGGAACTGGGGAAGTATTTGAGCAAACGGTTGCGATCGCAACCCACCGCAACCTTTCCATCGCCACCCTAGAAAAACTCAGGGATGTGGATCGCCCGGAGGATCTAGATTTACTCAACCAAATCCCCACTTGCCTTTAATCCTATGGCGCTGCTGATCCTCGGTATGATTTGATCTGCGAAATTCGGATGTATCGCGTCATTTCCAGATCGGTTCATCCCCTAAATCAGCAACGGCAATCCTATTAGCCCACCTGCTGG
>CALHGI010000008.1 GCA_938029995.1 uncultured cyanobacterium
TAGCCAATCACCTCTGGGTTTGTCGTTAGCAAGTGGGTCAGTAGCGAAGACCCGGACCGCATGTGACTCAGCAACAGTAGAAACCGGTAGGGCTTGGCCCGAAACGCCACACCGTAGGGCTGATGGGTGGACTCAATTCGATAGCTAAAATAGTTCTGCACCAGCTCATTTTTATATTCCCGAATCTGCTGCCGCCACTGACCTAATGTCGATGCCATAGTGCTATTAGATAACCTTAAAAATAACCTTAAAAAACCCTCTAGATATACGTTACCCCATACCACCTGTCAGATTTTCATGGGGCAGCAGCATCCCCTGGGACCTGCCTTAGCCAGCGGTTATTTCTAGTCCCTGGCTAAGGCAGGACCCGGGGGACCCAGGGGCGGTCTGGGCCTGTCACCTGGCCTTGGTCATTCCGCTGCCATCCTTGGGCTTCAGCCAGGGCCCCAGCCCCTGGGTCTGCATCCATTGTGCTAGGTTCCAGGGCGGTTGGACTGCGTGGATCGGTCCAAATTAGTTCCTGATTTAGCCGTTCGGCTGGGCTGGCAGGAATGCCCCCCCGCCCCGTTGCCACAAAATTAGCCTCTTCATCCAGCAGGCATCCGGCGGTGAGTCGGTCATTGGCCTGCACCAAATTTTCAGGTAGTTCCACCAAGTCGGATTCCACTTCATCCACAAATTGTTCAATCACCACGGTGCCATCCAAACCAACCCTAGAACTGGCGGTAATGTCGCTGAGGGCGGTGAGATTATCGCGAAAGGCAATCCCCAGCAGGGCCTTGGTTTGTACGTTGACATTGCCCCCTGACCCTCACCAGAAAAATATCTCCCCCACTGCCCAGAAGAGATTCGGTACTCACCGTAGCGCCATCTCTAACGGCAAGACGGTCCGCCTCAAGCCGGATGTCACCGGCTTCGCCTGGAGACATTTAAACTGTCTGCAACACCTCCGTCAGTTGCTTTAACTGTTTCAACAGTTCCTGCTCATTGTAAGGCTTTGAAAAATAGGCCGTAGCCCCCAAATTCATTGCAAGCTTACGGTGTTTTTCACTGCTGCGGGAGGTGAGCATTAAGATCGGCAATGCTCCAAATTCTGTTTCATTCCTGAGTTCTTCTAAAACACCATAACCATCCAGGCGAGGCATTTCAATATCGCAGATCACCGCCTGGACCATCAGACCCCCCATCAGCTTATCCACGGCTTCTCGACCGTCTTTGGCCTGGGCCACCAAATAGCCAGACCGTTCCAGGGTCGTGGCTAAATAACGCCGGGCATGGATGGAATCATCCACCACCAGAATACTCGCCGCATTGGCCTGGGCTGGAACCAGGGTGGCTGGTGCTACGGGGGTGGGGTCAGCCATAATCCATTCCATTAAACGGATCGGCTCCAGCAGCGGCACCACTCGCCCATCGCCGAGAACGGTTACCCCACCAAATCCTGGGGGTAAGGGCATGGGGCTGGCCACGGAGCGAATGGCCACTTCTTGCTCCTGCCAAAATCGGTCAATGGTGAGGCCGTAGGAGTTTTTGCCCTCACCCACCACCACCACCATGGGGCAGTTAATTAACGGTTGTCCCCCCAGTTCCAAGGGGCGGGTGGCCGACTGAACCGTCCAATGGTCTTCTAAACGGATAAGGGAAATGGTTTCCTTTTTCCAGGTCATGGATGACTTGCTTAGGTCCACCTGTGGAGTTCTGATCACTTCTTGAACCATGTCAATGGGCAGGGCAAAGACTGACCCGCTTCGTTCCAACAGCATCACCCGTAAAATTGACAGCGATAGGGGAATGCTCATGGTGATGGTGGTGCCCTGACCAGGGTCTGTGGTTACTTGGATATCGCCCTGCAATGCTTTTAGGTTGGTGCTGACCACATCCATGCCAAACCCACGACCCGAGAGTTCGGTCACTTGAGCGCTGGTACTAAAGCCGGGTTCAAAAATAAACGACAGCAGCTCCTGCTGACCCATGTTGTCGATTTGCTCGGCGGGTAGGGCGTATTGGCGAATGCGATCGCGAACTTTTTCTAGATCGATGCCGCCCCCATCATCACTGAGGGTAATCACCACTCGGTTACCCCGATTCACCGCCCGTAGCATAATCGTGCCAGTGACCGGTTTTTGTCGGGCCTGGCGGATCTCTGGGCTTTCGATGCCATGGTCAAAGGCATTGCGCAGTAGATGGGTCAGCGGATCGCTGAGCTGATCTAGGGCAAACTGTTCAATCAGGGTGGGCGTCCCTTCCAGCTTTAGCTCCACCGGCTTACCATACTGCACTGACCAATCCCTTACCACCCGAGGGAAACGCCCAACAATCGTTTCAAACGGTCGCATTTGGGTTTGTGTAATTCGGGTTTTAAGGGTTCGGCTGGTGTAGTTAAGACTGCCAATGGACTGGCCGATTTCACTTAGACCCAGCTCAATGTCACGACTGACCTCTTCTAGTTTGACGATGGTTTCCATATGTTCTTGGGTCAGGGAATGGAGTTTGGAGTAGCGATCAAACTCCAACACATCGAGTTCCTCAGGCGCCGTCGTGGCCTGTTCTATTGCAAAGTCTTTCTGACTAGGCCCCACCGTGCCAGCCACCCCCATGTCGGCAATCACCCCTTCCGTAGAGGCCTGGTCATACCACTGTCGTAGCCCCTTATTAAACGATGTCAAAGCCACCATACGCTCCTGCATCAAGGTGCTAAAGGTCTGGAGCTGTTCTAACTTTAGGTTGACCGCATTGCGGTCGAGAATCAGCGACTCAAAGGTGCTGTTAATTTGCTTGAGCTGATCGACTGAAACCCTTACGGTTGAATCTTTCTGGGTTTTAGTTATGTCCACCTGAGGTGGCATTCTTAGGGGCACCAGTGGAATATTTCCAGGGGCTGCTGTCGTTGTGCTGGGTGGCGCGGGTTCAGCCTTGGTTGGGGCTGTCTCACCTATTTCCGTTAGGGCCCTGGCCACAGAATCGGCCGCTGGCAGCGGGTCTGGCAGCTGACCTGGCAGTGGGTCTGACAGCGGGTCCGGCAGTTCCCCCTGTAACTCCGTTAGATCCAAGGGCTGATCCAGAGGATTCTCAAGGCTGGCTAAATCATTGGCTATGGGCTCTTGGGGTAAGTCTCCTAACGTTTCTAGATCGGCGAGATGCGCTTGGAGCTGGTCAATATCGTCTGAGCTGACCCCCGGTAGGGGCACCGTTGAGTCGATGGAAAAATCGGATAAATCTAGTTCGCCAATATCGCCATTGTTCTCGTCGCTGTTGCCACGGAGCGGTTTGAGCTCGGTTGGCAGGCGTTCCTGACGGCCCAATAGCACCAGGGAGTGGCTGCGACGCCAGGTATCGATAGCTTGATGTGCGATCGCATCAAGCTCGTCCATTGGCGCGAACATACCCTGTTGTTGCACAGACTGACACAGCGACACAAATGGATCTAACTGAGCCATCAAACCAAACTCAGAGAGACGCCTAGCCATATCCACCACCGCCTGCCTAAGCTCGTTCCCGCTCAGCTGCGCAAGTGCCTGATCAAACTCATCTAGGCAATCTTCGACACTGGTCGTAAAAATAATGTAGTCGAGATTTTCAGGGTTGTCTTCTGACAACAACCGCGCCTCATCTTCAGCGGTCAGATCCCCCAACCGTTGATTTAGCTGCACAAAAATCGCCTCAACATCCGAGGCTAACCACTCCGTATCAATGCTCTGCTGATCCTGGTAAGACTGCCGAATTGTTCTTAGACAATCTACCCC
>CALHGI010000009.1 GCA_938029995.1 uncultured cyanobacterium
AGCCTAACGTTTCATGGTGCGGAAGGGTCGCGCTTTACCCACTCTTTGGGGGTCATGGCCATTGCTAGGCGTGCCTTTGATCGGTTGGCGGCGCTTTATCCAGTGTTGGCTCAACATCGGGCGGCGTTGCTGTGTGCGGCGTTACTCCATGATGTGGGCCATGGCCCCTTTAGCCACACGGCAGAGGAGGTGTTTGGGGGGCACCATGAGCATTGGACCCGGCGGATTTTGGAGAGTGCCCCAGAGGTGCGAGGGCTGTTGGATGGGTTTTCCTTGGACTTGCATCTTGAAATTCAACAAATTTACCAACATCAGCATCCGGTGCCCTGTGTGTGGCAGCTGGTGTCAAGTCAGCTGGATTGCGATCGCATCGACTACCTGATGCGCGACAGCTATTTTACGGGGGCGTCCTACGGCCAGTTAGATCTCGATCGCATTATCCTGGCCCTCGATTACGATCCCGCCAGTCAGCAGCTGATTGTGGCCAAGAAAGGGCTGGGGGCCATTGAGCACTATTTGGTGGTGCGATACTTCATGTATGCGCAAATTTATAACCACCCTAAAAACCTAGTTGCCACTTGGGTGTTGGAGCAGATCATCCTTCGAGCCCGAGCCCTCATCGCCGAGGGTGAGCTAGGGGCCGATGACACCATGACCGCCTGGCTCAGCCACAGCATTGACGAACTCCCCCTTGAACAGTACCTAGCCCAAGACGACTATGGGCTGCACTATCACCTGCAGCGATGGCAAACCCATGGCGATGGGATACTGGCGGATCTTTGCCAGCGGTTTGTGAACCGTCGGCTGCCCAAGGCAACGGAAATTAGTCACCACACCTATATCCAGCAAACCGATATTCTATCGGCGGCCCGTCGCCAAGCCTACGGCCTGGTTCCGGACACCGAAATTTACCTGGGCCTGCGCCACACTCGCAATCGAGGCTATACTCTCTACCAACGAGGGATTAAGCTCAAAATGCCTGGGGAGCTAATGGCCATCAGTCAGCTGTCGCCCTTGGTTCAGACCCTGATTCAACCCTGTCATCGCACCTGGCTGTTGCATCCGGCTGAGCTGCCGGTGGCGGCGATTTTGGCAAAGTTTAGTCCGCTGGAGCCGAAGGGCGAGATTAGTGAAGGTGTCGAATAAGTGAAGGTGTTGAATAACGGGCAAGCCCGATGTGCTTACAGCAAGGCTTGGCTTTTAGACAGTGCCTGCAGGTCTAGCTTAGCGAGCGTGTCATAGGCCTGCTCGACAGAACGTTTGCCGCGAAGAAAACCAGTATTTGCCCCTGGGCAAATATAGCCTAGGGTCTGGGGGGTGAATTCATCTAATAGCCGCTGGATATGGTGCAGCTGGCGGGGCCAATGAAAGGTTTTGGAAACCCGCAACGGTGCCGCTCCGCCCTGGCGGGTGGGCAAAATATGGCGACCTGTGAACAGGATGCCACCCTTGGCTGAGCTATGGAGGCAACTGGACCCAGGGGAGTGCCCAGGGGTCCACAGCAGCCGATGATGGGGCGTTAGCGCCAGCTCACGATGGAAGGAATGGGTTTCAACTTGGGGCAGTAGATAGGCCTCTTGTTCTTGCACAACGACGTCGCATGCAAATTTTGACTGCCAGTCGCGGACACGGCTACTGCCGCCACGATGGGTGATCACCAGCCACCGAACTCCACCCTGCTGGGTAATAAAGTCTAAGTTGGCGTCGGTCCAGGCCGGACAGTCGACCAAAATATTGTTTTTTTGCCAAGAATCATCATTTGATGCCGCTTTGTGAGTTATTAAATAGGCGGTGCCGCCTAAGGTTTCGCGGTTGGGGGAAAATGCATAGACCGCCGTATCGACATCAAATACCGGTTGGGGTAACTTTGGTGGCGATGGTGATGGCGATGTTGTGGTCGCTGGCATAGTTTCGCCAGGTGTGGGGCTGTTGCCCGGGGTTGTTTCTGAGGTAGACACCAATATCTCCGAAGACGCCATTGCCCCTAGCCCATTGAACCTCCTGGTATGGTGAATCAGGGCGCTATCAGGGGTAGCATTATGGCCTTATGACATTTGTACTGTTATCGATATTACTGGGAATCTTGACCTACTGGGTCATTAGCCGTGGTGTGGCCACCATGACCCGGTCGCCTGTCTGGTTGTTGTGGCTGATAGTCATGATGCCGATTTTAGCCCTCACGGTCTGGGTGCTCAGGTATGGTCGCGATACGCCGCCGCCCCTGACAATATTGGGGTTATTTGTGATTTGCCCCTTGGTGTATACCTGGGTGGTGTTATTGGGCCGACGTTCCCAGGCGGAAATTGTGGCGGCGGGCCAACGTTCCCGTCCGGCTCCGCCACCACCGCCGCTAATGGCGCGAGAAGATGAGGCTCGTCTGCGGGAATGTTTTCCCTGGTCGGTTTACTTTTTGCAGAAGATTGAACGCCGTCCGCAGGTGATGGTTTGTCGGGGGCGATTAAAGGCAACGGCGGCGGTGGCCCACAGTACGGTGCAGCAAAATGTGCGATCGCAATTTGGTGACCGATTTTTAGTGGTTTTGCAGCAAGAGCGCAATGGCCACCCCGTTTTTACCCTGGTTCCTAATCGCACCCCGCCAGCTCGCTCCCAGGGAAGTGGTTGGTTGTTATCACTGGTGTTATTTGTGTTGACCCTGGGGACCACCACCCTGGCCGGGTTATTGCTGGTTGGTGATTTATCCCTGCCCGCCCTGAGAGCACAGCCGGTGATATTGGTTAAAGGACTGGGCTATAGTCTGGCTGTGATGCTGATTTTGACGGTGCGAGAGCTGGTACACTACGCCACGGCTCGCCGTTACAACATTGCAGCGGCGGCTCCAGTGTTTATTCCCGTGCCTTATTTTTTAGGGACCGTTGGTGCCTTTGTGCGCATCAAGTCACCGGCTCCTAACCGTCGGGCCCTGTTTGATTTGGGGTTAATGGGGCCATTGGTGGGTTTTATGGTTACCCTACCTATTTTGATTTGGGGGGTGGCCCATTCCCAGGTGGTGCCGTTGACGGAAGAGTCCGGGCTGTTTAATTTTCAGTCCCTAGACCCTAGGGGCTCAATTTTGCTGGCACTAGTGAGTAAGTGGGCCTTGGGGAGTGGCTTACAACTGGATCAGGCGCTCGATTTGCATTCGGTTGCGATCGCAGGTTGTCTAGGGTTGGTATTAACAGCGCTGAACCTGATGCCGGTGGGCCAGCTCGATGGTGGTCACATTGTCCATGCCATGTATGGTCGCTGGGGGGGCGCAGCCATTGGCAACATTGCCCGGATTTTAGTGGCTGCGATGGCATTTATTCAGTCCGGGTACGTGGTGTGGGCGCTGTTGCTTATCTTTATGCCGAGTCGAGACGACCCAGCCCTAGACGATATCAGTGAGCTCGATGGTGTCCGTGATGTTTTGGGACTAATGGCAATGACCCTGTTGGTGTTGATTATTTTGCCGATGCCCCGCACCCTCAGTGCACTGCTATTTGCCGCCTAATTTGCCGTTGCTGATTTAGGGGATGAACCGATCTGGAAATGACGCGATACATCCGAATTTCGCAGATCAAATCATACCGAGGATCAGCAGCGCCCCTAATTTTATCTCCAGGTTGCAGTAATCGCCTGGTTCACCCTTGGTTTGCACGATGTCTGCACTATGGGTGAAAGTCTATGGTGTCGGGCTTTGATGGCTATGGTGAATGGCGTGGGC
>CALHGI010000010.1 GCA_938029995.1 uncultured cyanobacterium
CCCGTTGTAGATTCGCCCCAGATAGATTGGCTCCAGAAAAGTCGGTAAAACTTAGATCCGCATCTTGAAAATTGGCCCCGCTCAGATTTGTATTTACAAATCTCACCTGGCGTAGATTACTGCCGCTTAGATCGGTGCCCCTTAGGTCCAGGTTACTAAAGTCTGTGCCCGCCAAATCAGCATTGAGCAGGCGAATACCGGTGGCTACGATATCTTGAAATTGAGTGGTGGCCAACTGAGTATCCGTGAAATCGGCCCCCTGAAGCTGGGCCCTTGTAAGATTGCTGCCCTCTAAGGTGGCCCGACGAAAATCGGCCACCAGAAGATTGGCATTTCTCAGGTTTGCATCTGTTAAGTCTGCATCGGTGAAGTATGCGCCGGTCAGATCCGCGCGGGTCAAGTCGGCACCGGTGAGGGTGGCACTATCTAAGTAGGCTAAGGCCAAATCAGCTCGGATCAAATTTGCCATGGAAAGATTCCCCGAGCGGATGTTTGCCGCCCGCAGACTACCATTCTGAACATGGGCCTCCGTGAGATCCGCCCCTTGCAAATCGGCAATAAAAAAACTGGTCTCATCAATTTGAGCCCGGTTAAACAAACTACCACTCAGAAAGGTCCCCTCAAAGGTGGCTCCGGTGAGGATGGCTTCGGTAAGATCAGCGTCGCGTAGGTCAGCGCCATCTAGGTTTGCCCCTTGCAAGTCCACACCCCGTAGGTCATGGTCTCCTAACCCATGGGTTACTAACTCCCACACCAGTCGCCAGCGATCATCCATAATGGTGCGTTGGTCCACCTGGGCATTGGCAAGTTGGGCGCCGTCTAGTTGCGCACCAAACAGGTTTACATTGCTAAGATCCGCATTGCGTAAATCTACTCCACGCAGGTTCGCTTGATAGAGAAACGCCCCCTTGAGATCCACACCATTGAGATCAGCACCTGCTAAATTGGCCCGGCGCAAGTTGGCCTGTTGTAGAAAAAGTCCGCGTAAATCGGCCCCCCGCAGATCGCACCGGGGGCATTGGCGAGTTTCTTGGAGTTTTTGCAGATCTTTGGGCTTGAATGCGTAACCAGGCAAACAAATTAATGCCAGTGTGAGCGTTGTGAAACCGATAAGTAAACGTTTCATAACAAGAATTTTGTATATAACCTAAGATTCCCCACAAGAACAACGGATTCTCGGATTTTGGAGAATCTGTAGCATTATTGGTTTTATTTAAGAATTGGGAGCCTAACGCTAACAACTGGGATGAGTCTTGACAGCCTCCTAGGGTCAAGATGGAATGATCGGATTCTTGGCGTCTGGGCAATGGCAGCCGTGAACCAACATTAAAAGCCGGGGATCTCAACAAAAACCTGGGCACTCTACATGAACAAAGATTGATGAGTTGTCATGCTGCTTCCATGGTTCAAGCATCTGATCCCCGGTGTTGCCGTTGTTACTGCCGCCCTCGTCTCCCTAGCGCCAGCCCAGGCCCAGTCCGAGGCGTTTGATACCCTGCCAGATGTGACCTATTGGACGGATTTGTGTCGTCTACAGGCCAATGCGGAGGACTATGAAAATGCGCTGGCGGCCTGTGAACAGGCCATTGCCCTGGAACCTGAGAATGCAGCTATTTGGGCACAGCACAGTGGTATTTTAGTGAGCCTGGCCGCGTTTCCCGATGCGATCGCATCGGCCAACCGCGCCCTCACCTTTGATCCCGAACAGTCCCTGGCCATCGCCTACCAATGTGTGGCCTACACCGCCCTGGGGGAAAACGAAACCGCCCTCGACAAATGCAACAACGCCCTGCGGGTAAATGGCAACTGGGGCCAAGAGAATCCAGCCTTAGCCTGGTTTTATCGCGGTGAGATTTTAGCCCAGGCCCAACAATATGAGCTAGCCCTAGTGGCCTACGAACGCACCCTATTATTAGATCCGGAAAATTCTCGGGTGCTCACCCGCCAATGTGACGCCTATGTAGCATTAGCCCGTCCCGAGCAGGCCATTGCCGCCTGTGGGTCTGCCCGAGCCATCGATCAACAGTGGGGGGAGCTAGGTCCGGCCCATGCCTGGACCTATCAGGGGCAGGCCCACACCCAGCTCGCTGAATATAATCAGGCGATTTTTGCCTATGACCAGGCCATTGCCCTGGAGCCAAACAATGCCTTCACCTGGGCGGCCCAGGGACAAGTGTTAGAAGCCCTGCGTCGGAATCCAGAAGCCCTGGTCTCCTATGACCGGGCCGTGGCCATTAAGGCCGACTATGCCCTGCCGTTGCTGGGGCAATGTACCCTACTCAACCGCCTGGGGAGTTATGAACCGGCCCTAGCCGCCTGTGATGCCGCCCTGGATGGCGATGGCGACTGGGGCAATCGAACCCTGGCCAATGCCTGGAATGAGCGCAGCATTTCCCTGACCCAAACCCAACAATATGAGGAAGCCCTCGCCTCTATTAACCGAGCGGTGGGCATTCAGCCAGACTATGTGGCCGCCCACAACCACCGCAGCACTATTTTTTGGTACTTGGAACGCTACCCTGAAGCCCTCGCCGCCAATCAACAGGCCCTTTATTTAGATGACACCTATGCCCCCGCCTGGCTAACTCGGGGGTTGATTTTTCGTGCCACCGGAGAGTATCCCCATGCGTTGGCGGCCTACAACCAGGCCCTGGCCTTAAATCCGTTTAGTGATTGGGGCTGGACAAACCGTAGCCTGGTGCTCTGGCAGCTGGAACAGTACGGAGAGGCCTTGGACTCGGCGGAACGGGCAATTGCACTGAATTCAGATTCGGTGCAGGCCTGGTACAACAAGGGGGTAGCCCTGTCTGCCTTGGGGGAATATGGAGGTGCGATCGCAACCTACGACAAAGTTCTTGCCCTTGATGCCACCAATGCCGATGCCCTCACCGGACGCGGCATTGCCTGGGTTCACCTGGATGATTACACCGCTGCGGCGGCTGATTTAGAAGCGGCCCTTGCTCTGAATCCTGACAACAGTTTGGCCCAAGAGACCCTGACTACATTGCCAGAAACTCAGCCTGTTGAGTCCTTATCAGTACCACCACCGCCGCCACCTTCCTAGGCGTTATTAGCTGTATCAGCGTTATTGCAGAAATATATCAGAACCTTGTTTTGGTAAATTAATACATCGAAATTTATTATGGCTCGTCAAGATCGTACTTCTAAAAAGCAACAACAGGAATCATCTTCAAAAAATACAACGTTGCCACCGTCACGATCTTTTTTAACAGATGGTGCGCAATCAGAAGAAGTTATTGCACCAAAATTAGAAGACTCTGCTACTTCCTTTGATTTTAGCCAGGTAGATGTTGGTCAACCTACAACACAATCGTCTAATCCTGTTACCAATTTGCCCCCTATACAGCTCCAACTGACCCTTGGCCAACCAGGTGATAAATATGAACAAGAAGCTGACAATGTTGCCAGAGCTGTTGTCCAGCAAATTCATCAGCCACAGATCTCACAAAAAGAAGATGATATTCAGAGATCGCCCCTAAATGTGAGCCCAGTAACACCATCATTTTTACAGCGAGACAGCTCGA
>CALHGI010000011.1 GCA_938029995.1 uncultured cyanobacterium
CCATCCTACCCGGAGGGCACTTTAGCTGGGCTGAAGCCACCAAAAACGGTAACCGCATCCCTGTGGATGAGACCGTGGTCAATGGCATTTTGCAAATTGCTGCAGCCATGGAGGAGGTGCGGGATTATTTGGGAGGACGGCCCATTAGTATCAACTCCTGGTATCGTGATCCCGCCTCAAATCGTCAGGCAGGTGGGGCTAGTCGTTCGCGCCACCTATCGGGGGATGCGGTGGATTTTGTGGTGCAAGGGATCTCCCCAATGGAAGTGAACCGAAAACTAGAGCCTTGGTGGGGAGAGCGCGGCGGAATCGCCAGTGCATCGATCTTTACCCACATTGATGCTCGGGGATACCGGGCCCGTTGGGACTATGGTTTCTAGGCTGAAAATCTCATGGCATCACCATTTTCCTCTTTGCAGGATATCTTTATTTCCCAGGGCAGAGCAGATCGTCGTTTGTTTGCTAGACCTGTCAAAGACTATCTGGAGGAAGCTGGGTTATGGGATCAGTCGGCCTCTTAACAGTGGCTTGCTATGGTTGGGCTTGTTAAAAATTAAGGTCATGGCCTTATTCATTTAAATCATGGCTTAACAAGCCTTTCAGGCTTAAACCGTGAAGTAGTTTCTTAACAGCTCCTTTCATCGTAGGCCCCGTGGTTTGGGTTCCCTGGGTGCTTGCCCGAATGGGATGGGAACGACCGGTGGTACATGACCCATCGCTTCCATAAAGGATGACTATCCTGATGCCAATCCATGGCCTACTACAGTTCCGTCGCCCCCACATCATCTTTCAGGTTAGTCGGTAGTTTTGGTGAGTACCTTGAAACATTTGTGTCGCTTCTCCTGTGGGCATCTACGGAAAAATGTTCTTAAAAACCGACAACGGTGAAGATAAGCAATTCAGCAGGAAACTCTTACTTCATTTTTGTTAAATCCCGTTAGAGATTTATCAAATCAAGGTTGATTTCTTCCGGATCACGCTATTAATGTAAAAAGTAGCACCCACGGCCGGAACGCATACGGCCCTGCCGTGGGGATATATTTGACTCCAGACGTAGGCTGGGGAAACGGTATGGCTTCGGCATATCAGCATGCCTCGTTGCTGAATGGGTGGATCTTGAATTGGTTTTAATGTCATGTCATCAGACTCATTGGCTTTACAGGATGCATTTATCTCCTATGGCAGAGCCGATAGCAAAGCCTTTGCTAGTAAGCTAAATGCCTGCCTCGTTGAGCAAAATCTTGAAGTATGGTTTGATTTTGACGACATTCCCTTGGGGGTGGACTATCAAAACCAGATTGACGATGGCATTGAGCGCAGTAAGAATTTTCTATTTGTCATTTCCCCCCATTCGGTCAATTCACCCTATTGCCGCTTAGAGGTCGAGCATGCCCTCCGTTTGGGGAAGCGCATTATTCCACTATTCCACGTGGAAAGTATTGATCGCGATACTTGGCAGGTCCGTCATCCCCATGCTACAGAAGCAGATTGGCAGGACTATCAGGCCAAAGGCTTGCATTCTAGCTTCCCCAACATGCACCCCATCATTAGCAAAATCAACTGGGTGTATTTCCGGGAAGGGATGGATGATTTTCACACCTCCCTGCAGGGGCTGCTGGATATCTTTGAGCGGCATCAGGACTATGTCCATGGGCATACAACTCTATTGGCCAAAGCCCTGGCCTGGCAGCGCCACCAAAAGCAGTCCCAATATTTGTTGGCGGGGCAAAGTCGTCAGCAGGCGGAACGGTGGTTAAGGCGTAAATTTGACAGTTCAGATCAGTCCCCCTGTGAGCCCACGGAACTGCAGTGTGAATTCATCTGCGACAGCATCAAACAGGCTAACGGTCTAATGACCGATGTCTTTCTGTCCTATTCGGAAAAAGATAGGGCCCTGATGGATCGCCTTAGGCTGTCTTTGATGCGGGAGGGGTTTACCACTTGGATTAACCGGACTGATATTCGAGTTGGTGGTGACTTCCAGACGTCGATTAATAAGGGGATTGAAGAGGCCGATTATATGGTCTATTTGATCTCGCCCGATTCCCTAGCTTCTAAATATTGTCAGCAGGAGCTGGACTATGCAAAGGAGTTGAATAAGAAGATTATTCCCCTGCGGATGCGATGGGTGGATCTCAATCAGATGACTGATCAGCTGCGGTCGATTCAGTTTATTGACTTTGTCAATGAGAATGATCAGGATGGCAGCGCCTACCGAAAGGATGTGGATAAGCTGGTGAAGCTTTTGCAGGATGATAGTGATTATTATCATCAGCATAAACATTTATTGGTCAAGGCACTTAAGTGGCAGCGCAATGAGCAAAACTCTAGTTTGTTGTTGCGAGGGCACAATCTGCGTGGTGCCGAGGCTTGGCTCAAAGTAGCTCGTAAGCATGACAAGCAAGGTTCGTTGTCACTGCAAGAAGACTTTATCCAGGAGAGTTTACGCCAGCCCCCCAACCAGTCCATTGATGTCTTTATTTCTTACTCTAGGGCAGACGCTGACTTTGCCCGTCAGCTCAATGAAGAACTCCAAGTGCATGGTAAAACCACCTGGTTTGATCAAGAAAGTATTGCCGCAGGATCGGCCGATTTTCAGAAGGAGATTTTCAATGGCATTGAAAGTGCCGATCACTTTCTTTTTGTGATCTCTCCCGATGCCATTCAATCGTCCTACTGTGGGGAGGAAGTTGAATATGCCCATAGCCTGAACAAGCGGACATTGACCGTTCTGCATCGGTCTGTGGATACTAAGGAGCTGCCCCCGGCCCTGGCGTCGGTACAATGGATTGACTTTAACAGCAAGCAGACCAATTTTCAGACTAACTTGAGTACGTTGCTGCGGGCGTTGGAAAGCGATCCGGCCTATTTACGACTCCACACTCGCCTATTGGTGCAGGCCCTGGACTGGGAGGATAAAGATCGCGATGAAAGTCTCCTGCTGCGGGGGAAGGCTCGTCAAGAGACGGAAACGTGGTTGTTGGAGGCTGAGGGAAAAACCCCTCAGCCTACGCGGTTACAACAGGATTTTGTCACGGCTTCGGCGGCTGAGGAAATCCGGCGGCAGCGGTCGGCCATTCGTCTCCAGCAGCTGGGGATTGCCTTGATCAGTTTGATCTCTTTAGTCGCTATTGGGCTGGGGCTTTTTGCGAATCAACAAAGGATAAAAGCCGACAAGAACCAACAGGAGGCTAATACTCAGCGATCCCTGGCTGAGGCCCAAACGGTGGTAGCTCAGACTGAAACCTCCTTAGCCCTGTTTGCTTCTCACCAGCCCTTTGAAGCGCTCCTAGAATCGATGCGAGCGGGGATTTCCATCAAAAATAATCAGCGGACTGATACCGATGTTGCCCAGGTGGTAACTACCTTGCAACAGGCTGTTTTTTGGGTACAAGAGCTGAATCGATTAGATGGTCACGAAGGCATTATCTGGGATATGGCTGTCAGTAAAGATGGTCAAACGATTGCCTCGGCCAGTGCCGATGGTACCGCTCGCCTTTGGGGCATAGATGGTCAGCCGTTGGCAACCTTTGCCGTGGACGACACCCAGGTGCTGAGTGTGGCCCTCAGCCCCGATGGCAAACGACTGGCCGTGGGGCTAGAAAATAGCCAAATTCAAATTCGGCAGCTGGGAAAAGAGCCCCGTTTGCTGGCGACCTTAGAGGGGCATACGGGCCCCATCACATCCCTGGCATTTTCACCGGATGGGCGCACACTGGCCTCTGCCAGTGAAGATAAAAATATCCGCCTCTGGAAACAGGATGGCACGCTGCTCAAGGAACTCACCCAGCATATGGCGTCCGTGCGTACGGTGGTCTTTAGCCCCAATGGCAAACTGCTGGCTTCGGGGTCCGATGACCGCACCATTCGCCTCTATTCGGCTGCTGGTAAATCCCTTAAAACCCTGAGAGGTCACAGGGCTGAGGTGAAAGGATTGGCATTCAGCCCCGATAGTTCAAAGCTGGCGTCGGCCAGTTGGGATGAGACTATCCGCCTCTGGAGCACTTCAACGGGACAATCTATTCGAGACATCAGGGGACACAATGCCCTGGTGTACGATGTCAGCTTTAGCCCGGACGGTCAGTTTCTGGCATCGGGCAGCTGGGATAAAACCGTGAGAACTTGGACCCTCACTGGAGAACCGATTGCTACGGTATTTGGTCACAGTGCCCAGATCCATCGGGTTCATTTTAATCGGGAGGGATTGCTTATTTCTGGCGGCGGCGATCGCACCATTCGTCTTTGGAAATTGGATCGACCCTTGATCAACGCCCTCCCGGATCACCAGGCCAACGTATATAGTGTGGTTTTCTCCCCTGATGATCAGGAAATTGCCTCGTCGGGAGCCGACAACAACATTCGGTTGTGGGACCGCAAAGGTAACTCAATTAGGACATTGTCGGGACACAGTGGTGTGGTGTGGGAACTGAGCTATAGCCCGGACGGCCAGACGCTGGCCTCGGCTAGCACCGATCAAACCGTGAAGCTGTGGAACCGCCAGGGGAAGTTGTTGAACAACTTACAAGGCCATGAAGGGCCAGTCTATGCGGTAGCCTTTAGTGCCGATGGTGAATTGATTGCCACAGGGGCTGGGGATCGGACGGTGCACATTTGGCGAAAAGATGGCACCTTAGTCACCAAGATTGTTGATTTCCCGAAGGATGTGTTGAGCCTTGCCTTTAGTCCCGATGGTAAAACCCTGGCCACATCGGGCTGGGACCACTTTGTGAGTCTATGGGATCTAGAGGGGAAACTGGGCGAGAAAGCGGTCCAACGACAAGGCAAGACTTACGAGATTATCTACGATCTGGAGGGCAAAATTAATGATGCGGATTGGTTCGAAGGGCAGGCCCCCAGAAAATTAGAAGGCCATAAGGGATGGGTGCATGCGGTGATCTATAGCCCTGATGGGACGAAAATTGCCACCGCCAGCGCCGATGGTACGGCCAATCTGTGGACCACAGATGGCAAATTGCTGAATACCTTGGAAGGGCATCGGGATGGTGTTGTATCCATTCAATTTAGCCATGGGGGCGACTTGATTGCC
>CALHGI010000012.1 GCA_938029995.1 uncultured cyanobacterium
ACAATCAAACCATTAATCCCATCCTGAATAACGGCCTTGGTACCACTCACATCCGTCACCACAGGCACACATCCATGGGACATAGCCTCCAACATGGAAATAGACGTCCCCTCAAAATCAGACACTAAAACACAAATATCCGCCTGCTCCCAATATCTCGCCATGTCCCCATGGGGCACGTTCCCTTTAAACGTCACATGGTGCCCATCGTCTGGTCCCAGAATCTTCTCAAACTGTTGCCGCAGCCACTGTTCATCACTGCCACTGCCAAAAATATCCAACCAAAAGTCTAGCTGTCGTCGCTTCAGGGTTCTAGCCAAAATTAGGAGATCATAGATCCGCTTTTGCTGGTTCTGAATACGACCCGCATACATTAATCGAATGGGAGAATTCGCCACCGAGTAAGACCTCGATAACGTGAGTGGACTATCCAATACGGAACAGGGACGAACCAAAATATCCTCAGCTCGATGAGGCATCATCGTCTTCAGTGTGGCTGCAATCTCATCACTCACCGCCACAAAGGTATGAATAATCGACTCATAGTAACTCAACCAAGCATAATAAATATCTTCATCACTATGGGCCACACCCAACACTCGCATTCTTTCAGCTTCCGTCAGGGAAAGAAAAGCACATGTGGCATAGGTACCAAAGGTCCAATTAGGAATCAACATTCCCGGCAAAGAACTGTCATACGCCGGAATATAAGAAATAATATCGTTGAGACTCACCGACCACGCAGGCTTTCCCGGACATTGGATAATTGGCACACCATCTAAAGAAAGCTCATCATGTTGTGCCCCCCTCATCTCACGGTGCTTCATCAGAGCGACCGGCTCACCGACTTGCTCCATGCGCCGAGCCATCCTCACAGACCACGTCGTTATTCCACCTAGTTCAGCGCCCCTAGGCAAAACAAATATGCTAGTGGGTGTGCAGTCTTGATAATTCACAATCTAGCCATAACTTACAACACATTAACTTTCAAACTGCCGGCGTATACGCGATTCAACCAAGCAAAGGCGTCACCTAGTTTGTCGATTACCCAGCCCCAGGGTGGAAGTCTAGCGCCCAAAGTAGAACAAGCCCTAGGCCAACAATTAGTCCCAATCAAATTTCATCTCTAAATAGTCTTCTAATTGCTGATTATAAGGATGAAAATAGTCGCATAGCATTTGGCGCTCTTGGTCAGGAATAGGTACATAGGAACCTGAATTAGACTTCCTATAACTAGACAATTCGTGGGGTGCCACCCCCAAAAAATCAAAGGTGCGATTAACAACCCCCATGGGATTGATAAATAACTCTTCACTTTGCAGAACCAAACACTGTTCCCTCGGTATGACTGCCATCCATTGCCTTAATAATTCAACATAACGACTCCCTGCTAAATAACGATTATCCAGTCCACATCCCTGAGACGTATCCCTTAAATCAACATCACCATCTAAAATTCCAGAAAACACAGCTTCCTGCATGGAAGCCACTTCATTTTTGTCCCTAAATCTCATGTGATAGTGAGAGATTGTTCTATCGACAGGATTCCTTAACAACACAATAATTTTGATGTGGGGTAGCATCTCAGCAATTTGCTTAGCAACATGCCCATTATCAAAGTAGGTGGCGCTTGCTTCACCCGTAATATAAGCACTCCCTGGAGGAATCGCAGGAAAATGGGATGCATACCAATCCGTCCCTAGCTCAGCATTCTCATTCCAAAAATGAATTTCCTTTTTAAGGGCCGGTAAGATGTGGGGATGCCTAATTAAATAGGAATAAAGAGAGGTCGTCCCACACTTTTGTTGACCAATAATCAAAAAATTAGGATAGCCCGGCAATACCGCAGTACTCTCTCCATAATGGGGATGTGTTGCCCCAATCATTTTATTCACTAAAGACGTTTGCCTAGCAATAACGTCGTCTATCTGGATCTCGTTGCCCACACTCAAGGTCTTGATCAAAGCCTGGGCCAGTAGTTCTAGGGATGCATAATCAGCAGGCCGTAAAGCAACCGCTTTTTCTAACGCCTCCACCGCTTCTGACCAACGCTGAAGTTTGCTCAGCACCAGTCCCAGTAAATAAGCCGCCCGAAAATACTTGGGATCGAGCGCTGCCGCCTGCTGAAAATATCGGGCGGCGGCTGGCCAATCCCCACCCTCCAAAGCCATGGTGCCCAAATGATAACAGGACTGATGTTTATCTACATTGAGAGTCGTTTTAGTACGGTGATATAGAACTCTAAAGGATTTCGCATATCTACGCTTTAGGGCTTGAATATCCATCGCTTAATGCTCCATCACCATATCAATCGACTGCAAAACTACATCCTGATAGCGTTCTATGTTGAAGGTATTCAAAACTTTAGTCCGGGTATGTTGCCAATCCACGGGATAACTTTTTTGATGGTATATGTCCAAAATAGCTCGGGCGATGGACTCAGGATCGGGCGCACAGGTCCATAAATCAGTCTCGACATCAAAGAATTCTTGCAGCACCTGGGAGGATCTGGTCAGACTAGGTATGGCCATGGAAAGGGACTCAATCAACTTATTAGGCACAGCACTTTTAGCCCGCAAATTATCACCAAAAATGCCCAATGCTAAATCACACTGATTAATTAGATACTGGGGCAGAGACCCATCAGCAAATGTCAAATCACGCCGTAACTTGACATGGGTATGCAGCCCCTCAGATTCTATACGTTGAGTATATTTCTCAAAGAAATGAGCAATCGAACCGGGAGCATAGGCCCCAAATAGATCACATTCAAAAGCGATACCACTTTTTTGCAGGATTTTAGCGGCATCTAAAATGTAATCTAGGCCATGCAAGGGCAAAAAACTCCCCCACCAACAAAATCGAAATATGCCATCCGCCATAAAATCTCTTTGATATAGACCTTTGGGTGAGCAGCATAGTGGTGCTGAGAGTATTTTCTCTTGCGGAATTTCTATGCCTAAGAGCTGAGACAAGAAAACAGCCTCATAATCAGTGGTGAGGATAATCCGATCCGATGCTTCAATAGCTTTTCTTTCCTTAGCCAGACTTAAATCAACATTATCATTTTTAACTTTTTCCAAATCAGCTTCTGTAATAGAGGCTGCACCTTTATTATCTAAATAATGGGTAGTGATACTGTCATATAGTTCTAAAATAACTTTGTTCTTAAACAACTTGGAAACAAATACCACATCGTGAATTAGGTTGGAGTTCCCAGGCAGAATATAAATAACTTCAGCAAAACTCGCTTTAACAAAAAGCTCAATATATGAGAACGCCTTACGGGTAAATCTATTCAGTAGTTTGCTAACAATATTGCGATCATGCCTTGTCTTTGAATAGTATTGGGGGAACACACAGGCAATGGTATATCCAGAAGACGCCAAAAGCTTAAGCAAATGCTCACAGCGATTAGCAGCCCATAATCCGCCATACAACAAAATCACCCTATCTTTTTTTATAATTGTCATACCCGTGCATGTTGGCTGAAGATTGAACGACTAGTCCCTAGAAGCTGACCGACTCAGCAAATAGTAAAACGAACTGAGAAAACTACTCAGAAAAAACTCAAATTCACATTGAGTCACAGTATCGCTCCACATATTAAACCGATGCTCCACGAGATGCGACATGAGGCGTTTCAAATTACCTGCCGTAACCTTCATAAAGGTGGCGGGTTGATCCCACCCACCTTCAGCAGCAATCAAGCGCAACTGACAGACGCACAGCCCGCAGCCACGGCTTAAAGCTATCAAATAGTCTTTTTCCAGCCTCTTGGCAGGAATGATATGTTCAACACTCATAGTCGGGGTATACCAAATTTCCCATCCCGCCTTATGCAGATATAGCAAAGGCTCATAATCATCCCCCTGTACCATGGATTTCCCCGTGCGCCCCCCTAGAGAAGGCTTCTCGGGCACATGGTCTAGCCACGCCTGGCGACGCACGACCCAAGCCGCAGAAGGCGGCATACTGAGAAACTTAGGGTTATAAAGATTGGGGGATGAACCGCGATTTCTTAAAGCTAGAAAAGATTGGATGCGCTCGAAACCCTCAGGCGGTGTAACTTCAAACCGCCCTAGGATTTTTCCACCATAGGCACCCGCTTTAGGCGTATGCATAGCAAACTGGTAGGCCTGCGCTACCCAGTCGACGGATGGAACCACGTCGTCATCAAGAAAGCCCACCAGCTCACTCTGGGCCAACTGCATCGCTTTTTGGCGAGCAAAAGCTGCCCCTTGTTCCTGTTCAAAGGCATACACCAGGGACAGAGTCCCCTGGTAACGGGATTGATAGTCTTGGATCACATCCGCTGTATCATCCGTACTGTTATTATCAACAACAATCACCTGCCAAGTAAAATTTTCAGGCGTTGCTTGGGCTAACAAGTTATCTAATAAGCTTGGTAATCGACTAGCTCCGTTGTAAGCAGGAATAGCAACCGTAAAATGAATAGTCATTTATATAGTTCAATCTGAATAGTGAGTTCTAAGGTCAATATCGACAAAATAAACAGAGTGCCTTGCAATGGGTGCCTATGCCACCCTTAGGCCTACTTCTGTAACCCCCATGATGGATAAATACTGCTGGGCAGACCGATGCAGCGAAAATACTTGGGCTCTATCTTTGAGCATGTCTGGACTACCGGCCCAGGTGGTCAGCATAGCTTGCATGGCCTGGTATAACGCCTGCTCATTTTTGATGGGCACCAGAGACCCATACTGCCCGTTATTCAAGACCTCAGCCGGACCATAATTACAGTCTGTGGAAATGACCGGACACCCACAGGCTAACGCTTCGACCAGAACGACTCCAAATGTTTCCCATACCGACGAAAGGACAAATACAGCAGAACGACTCATGTAGGCGTAGGGGTTATCAACAAAACCTGGCAGGGCAACGTCAGCTTCAATATCAAGTTGCTTGATCAAGGCTTCTAGCTGATGCCTCGTGGGCCCATCTCCCAAAATGACGAGGCGCGTAGTCATCTCCTGCCTTAGGCGGGCAAATGCCTGGAGCAACGTTGCATAGTCTTTCTGAGGTGTCAGCCGACCAACTGCTAAGAACACTGGGGGTTGATTAGGCTGAAACCAAGGATGATCTAAGGGTGCTTGAGCTTTTTGCAACAACTGATGATCAACCACC
>CALHGI010000013.1 GCA_938029995.1 uncultured cyanobacterium
TCCATCACCTAAGTCAGCAGCGGGTGCTACACAGGGACATCAACCCGGCCAATATCCTGCTCCATCCCGACACCCACCAAATCTGGCTGACGGACTTTAGCCTGGCCTCTTTACTGCCCCAGGAATGCCGGGAACTACAAAGTTCTGGTGGCCTAGAAGGCGGCACCCTGGCCTACATCGCCCCCGAACAAACCGGACGCATGAACCGGGGCATGGACTCCCGCGCCGATTTTTATAGCTTGGGCGTTACCCTCTACGAATTGCTAACCGGGCATTGCCCCTTCCAAAGCGATGATCCCATGGAACTCATCCACAGCCACATCGCCAAAGCCCCGGTGCCCCCCTGGGAAGCGTGGGAACGCGGGGAGGAGAAACTGCCAAAACCGCTTTCCGATGTGGTCCTTAAACTCATGGCCAAAAACCCCGAGAACCGCTACCAAAGCGCCCTGGGGCTGAAACATGATTTACAGCAATGCTGGGACCAATGGCAGGCGTCCGGGCAGGTTGAAGCGTTTGAGCTAGGGCAGTGGGATGTATGCGATCGCTTCTTGATCCCTACAAAACTCTACGGACGCGAAGCGGAAGTCAAAACCCTGATGGATGCCTTTGCGCGCGTCTCCCAGGGAGCTTCGGAGCTGATGCTGATGGCCGGATTTTCTGGCACGGGCAAAACCTCTGTGGTGAATGAAGTCCATAAAGCCATTAGCCGACAAAAGGGCTATTTTATCGAAGGAAAATTTGACCAGTTTAATCGCAATATCCCCTTTTTCGCCTTTGTCCAGGCCTTTCGCAGCTTAATGGGACAACTCTTGGGGGAATCGGATGGGGCCCTAGCGACCTGGAAAGCAAAAATCCTCCGTGCCATTGGCGACAATGGCCAGGTGTTGATTGAGGTGATCCCTGAATTGGAACGGATTATTGGTCAGCAATCGGCTGTCCCCGAACTCTCCGGCAGTGCCGCTCAAAACCGGTTTAATCGACTCTTTGGTCAGTTTATCCGAGTGTTCACCAGCCCCGATCAGCCCCTGGTGATCTTTTTAGATGACCTGCAATGGATAGATTCAGCATCTTTGAACCTGTTCAAACTGTTAATGGATGACGAATCTGCCTATCTGCTGGTGTTAGGTGCCTATCGAGATAATGAAGTATGGTCGGCCCATCCATTGATGCTGATGTTCGACGAAATTCGGCAACTGGGGGTGACGCTCCATACCCTAACGCTCAAACCATTGAAAGAAAACGATATCGAGCATTTAGTGGCCGATACCCTGCATTATTCCACTGAGCTAGCTCGACCCCTGGCTCAACTGGTATATCAAAAAACCCAGGGGAATCCATTTTTTGCCACCCAGTTTTTACAAGGGTTGTATGGTGATGGCTTGATTCTCTTTAATGGCGAGGCCGGTTACTGGCAGTACAACTGGCTGCAGGTGCGTCAGTTGGCCCTCAGCGATGATGTGATGGCCTTTATGGTGGAGCGATTGCGTCAGCTGCCCACGGCCACCCAGGAGGTACTGAAATTATCCGCTTGCATTGGCAACCATTTTGACCTGCCGACATTGGCCGTTGTCTGTGAATCGGCTCAAGCAGACGTAGCGGCTAATTTATGGCCATTGCTACAGATGGGACTCGTTGTTCCTGACAGTCATGCTGACAAAATCCTACCGAGTGAGTTGGAGACCCTTGAATCAACCGATGCATTACTCACGGATGGGATGGGAATTTCCTATCGTTTCTTACATGATTATGTTCAACAATCTGCCCATGCACTGATTCCCCAAGATCAGAAACGTCAAGTTCACTATCATTTGGGCCAGCTGCTGGCCCGTGAGATTTCGGCCGCATCCCAGGAAACACGAATTTTTGAATTAGTCACCCATCTAAACCACGGTGCAGACTATATTACGGTGCAGAGTTTTCGGGATGATGTCGCCCGGCTAAACCTACAGGCCTGCCAAAAAGCTAAACGTGCTATTGCTTATCAATCTGGTGATGAGTATGCGACCATGGGCCTTGCTTGGCTGGGGACTGGAGCTTGGGAAAGGCAATATGACCTCAGCTTGCAGCTCCATAACTTGGCGGCGGAGTTTGCCTGGTTTTGCGGTGATTTAGAGACCATGGGGCGGCATATCCAGACCATTCTGAACCAGGCTCAATCACTGTTGGATAAAATTCCAGCGTTCTGCCTGCGGATTCAAGCCGATACCTCACAGATGCAATTTGCTGAAGCCCTAACAACGGCTCAGCACGTTTTCGAAAGCTTAGGGGTGGTACTGCCGAGTACGGCAACCCTGGCCGATGGGCCAGCCCTGGTTGCCGATGTGCCAGCCCTGGCCGATGTGCCAACCTTAGTTGCCGATGTGGAACAGTTACTGGCTGAGACAACCATTGCAGACTTGGGGAATCTTCCTGTGATGGACCAACAGTCTGATGTGGCCGTTATCCGCATCATTAGTCAAGTAATTCCAGCCGCTTACATTTGTGGTTCTCCCCTGTTTCCCATTGTCGTTATCTTGGG
>CALHGI010000014.1 GCA_938029995.1 uncultured cyanobacterium
CCTTGATCAAGGGCTGAGAACCATTCCCTTGGCAGCCATGATGCAGGAAGACACGTATATTATTGAACAGTATGGGGTGTCTGTTATTCCCAGCATGGGGCTGACGCAGTTACAGTTTGGCAATGTAGCCCCTAAGCCTAAACCGCTCATTGCGGGGGCCCATCATTTTCAAGCATTTGAAGATTTGCCAGCAGTCCCTATTGAACTCGATGTTGTTGCTAAAAATCTTCAAGCTAATGATGTGCTCCTCGATGAAGCCTTCACCATCGAAAATTTGCTCCATCTCCAGACGTCTCAGCAACCCAATTTATTGCATTTAGCGACCCATGCAGAATTTAATGCCGGCAATTTAGATCAGTCTTTTATTCAATTGTGGGACTCATCCCTCACATTTCATCAGATGCAACAGCTGAGTTGGCCCGAGCTAGAGTTATTGATTTTAAGTGCCTGCAATACTGCCATGAGTAGCCCCAACGCCGAGCTAGGATTTATTGGCCTAGCTGCTGCTGCTGGCATCGAAACCTCCATGGGGAGTTTATGGAATGTTTCTGACATTGGAACGTTAGCCCTAATGGCAGAATTTTATACCCAATTACCGAGCACACCGGTTCGATCCGAGTCTCTCCAACAAGCACAACTTTCTTTGCTGCGGGGTGATACTCATATTAACAACAATCTCTTGATTACATCTCAGGGGGGGAGATTATTGCCTGAGGAGTGGGGGCTACCCACAAGGGCGGATTTTTCCCATCCTTTCTACTGGGCCGGTTTTACCATGGTCGGTAATCCATGGCATTAATGCCTCCACAGATTTTCAATCTAGTTGTCTTGCGTAAAACCACTGATGGTCTTCTGCCGAAACTTTACCTACTGTGAATGAGTTGAAGTCTTTCTTTTAAGTGTTCTTTACGTATTTATAGGTGATAAAAGCTACATTTAAGTGACGGTGGAGATATCTAGCATCTCGTCTCTCCCCTGACTCGTTCTTTCATTTTATGGACATCCCGTCCTAGTTTACCTGCGTCACTTCATTCCTTATCATGGCCATCCCACAAACAATTTATCGACTATCGTCTTTTCTTCTCGCTAGTTGTCTGGGGCTAAGTTTGGCAGCTCCTAGCTATGCTGGAGAACGTATCCGCTGGACCCCCGATTCTGACCGGGGTAATGTTGGCTCTACCCTATCCGGTGGGCGGCGAGGACAAACCGCTGTTAGTTGCAATGCTGATGCTGATGAAACGCAATTAGCTTTGATGGTGCCTAGCGATCAATCCAGGCTGTTGACTACTAATGCTAATCCCACACTGGCTTGGCATGTAGAGACTGCAATGCCCGTCTCCGTCACCTTGCATGTTGCCGATCCTGATTTGGCTACTCCCATCTATAGCCAAACCCTTGATTTGGAGAAAACGGCTACCGTTAGCGTCACTTTGCCCCAGGACAGCAGCTTGAGCCCGAACAAACGATATCGTTGGACGGTTTTTGTCTCATGTCCAGGGGGATATGAAACTGAAATTTCTGCTCGGAGCTTTATTGAGTATATAAATCGGGAATCCTTGGATGTAAATAATCTATCTAGCCTGGAGCAAGCTAGTACCTATGCAAATCAGGGTATTTGGTACGACGCTCTTGCTGCATTGCTGGCTGCCAGTAGTGAGGGGGTTACTAATGCTGACACTATGGTCCAAACTCTTTTGGAACAAGGGCAAAGCCTGGCAGAAGTAACCCTAGCAGCGGTGGTACACCTCTAAACTCACTGGCGGTTACCACCGTGTCGCTAAAGCACTGCGATGAGCCCATACACGGATGGTAACCCTTGAGCAACATAGACAAAATTAAAGATGTCCAGAGGGGCCTCTGGCAGATTCTTAGACGCAAAGTTAGTTTTGTTACGCTAGCGAGTTTGATCGCAGCTAGCGGTGTTTTAGGCTTGCGATCGCTCGGTGGTTTGCAAGTGCTAGAACTGCGGACGTTTGACAAAATGCTGACCCTGCGAGCGATGGAATCTGCTGATCCACGGATTGTCATTGTTGGTATTACTGATCGGGATTTGGATCAGTATCTGAATAATTCTGCTATCAGTGATCAGACTATGGTTGCTCTGATTCGCAAAATTAAGGCTCACCAACCGCGGGTCATAGGGCTAGATTTTTACCGTAGTGCAACTGACAAACGGAGTCATGAATCTTTAGAAGATATCTTTGCGAATACACCTAATTTAATTGGGATTGAAAAAGTTATTGGAGACAACCAAGGTCATGCCATCCCTGGTCATCCCATATTGAAAGCGCGTGATCAAACAGCTGCCAGTGATATTGTTGTTGATGCGGATGGTCGCATTCGACGGGGAATATTCTTTCCCGCAGCCACTGGCCCGAATGTTGTGGAATCTCTTGGATTACGGTTAGCTCTTGATTATTTGGCAGGTGAGCCCCATAACATTACTCCTGTCCCCAAGGCGTCAGTCTTAACCCTGGGCCAGGTTGAATTTCCTCCCATTGACAGCCACACAGGAGGATACGTTAATGTCGATGCCCAGGGGTACCAACTTTTACTCAATCTGCGCCAACAAACAAAGCCATTTGAAGTCGTTTCTCTCACAGAGGTTTTGTTGGGGGAAATTCCACCGGACCTAATGCGCGATCGCATTGTTCTGATCGGCAGCATGGCCTTAAGCAATGGCGATATTTTCTATACGGCGCACAAACGATCTAAGCAAAATCTGCCCATTCAATTTGGTGTTGAACTGCACGGAGAAATTGCTAGCCAGATAATTAGCACGACCCTAGACGGTCGACCCTTGCTCTATGCATGGCCCCAATGGTTAGAAAGCCTGTTGATTATCGGTATCGCGGTCAGCGGTGGTCACATTGCCCAACGGGCTACGAAGCTGTGGCAACGTCTGAGTGTGGTGCCGGGTATTAGCCTGCTGTGGGTAGGTGGTAGCTATGCGGTCCTGGGTTTGACGGGACTATGGCTACCGGTAGTGCCTGTTGTTTTAGGTCTGTGGATAGCTGCCGGTTTGACAGGGGCCCATCGCACGACTCAACTACAAGTCTTGTCCACGAATGACAAACTTACTGGATTAGCCAACCGTCGTACCTTTGATGATAGTCTTCAGCAGATGTGGTTTAAGGCTTTGAGAACGCAACAACCCCTGACTTTAATTCTGGCGGATGTGGATCATTTCAAAAAATATAACGATACCTATGGGCATCCCCAAGGGGATGAATGTTTGCGGCGAGTTGCCCAAGCCATTCGCACGTCGGTGAGGGTGAAAGATGGCCTATGCGCCCGGTATGGTGGCGAAGAATTTGTAGTGCTCCTGCCCAATACGTCCGAGACAGAGGGTATTGCGATCGCAAACGCCATTCGCACTAAACTGATCGACTATGCATTGCCCCATTCTGCCTCTGAGACCGCCGACCATGTCACCATGAGTTTAGGCATCACCAGCTTTATCCCATCCATAGAAATACCCCCCAGCGCCTTGGTGGATATGGCCGACTTGGGTTTGTATACCGCTAAGAAATCGGGGCGTAATCGGGTAGAAATGCATCAACCCGATACCCTTAATAAGCTGATGTAGCTTGGTGGCAGGGCATTCAACCTGACCTTGGGGGTATTCTACCCTCAGTCTGATACTTTCACCGCTTCCAGTAAGCGGGAAAAATAAAACTGTGATGCGGTAAACTCTTTGCGCTTCACTTCCCAACCGTTAGCTTTTAAGGCCGCTCGCACATCGGCTTCCCTATGCAAATAAGCACGGGTCGCTTTACTGGGGCCAGGGAAAAAATCGCCAATGCGCTTGAGCATGACATAGAACGGATTTTTAGGTGCAAAGCTTAAAATTAAGCGTTCTTCGGCCAGGGAGCCCAAATGGGCAATCATTTCACCTGCTTTTGCCTGGGGATAGTGAATCAGGACATCTAAGCAAATGACCGTGTGGTAACTACCGTCTAAGGTTTCTAAATCTTGGGCGTCAAATGTAATGACAGCATCCTCTGGCAAGACTTCCTTTGCCCTATAGTTGGCCTCTTCGACCATTTTTTCAGAAATATCACTGCCTGATACCTGGGCTCCCATGGCTGCCAGGGGAATGCTCAAACTGCCCACACCACACCCCGCATCACAGACGGTCAACCCCTGGGTATTACCATCCTGCTTAAACCAATAGAGCACGTGATCAACGGTCTGCTGATGTCCTTCTCGGATATCACGCTGGACCTTATTCACTTGGCCATCTCCGTAGATGCGGCTCCAACGATCAAACCCTTGGGCGTTGAAATAATCACGAACGATGGTCTTATCGTCAGTTGCACTCGTCATAGGTTCAGCCAGCAATAGTCACTAGGATTTCTCTACCGTCAGATCCTATTACGTTTTGTCCCCTTACGGCTGAGACCCTCTGATGGAATGGGCAATTCCATAACGCTGCGAACCACGGCAACAACATGGCGCAACTAAGAGGATTACGCCCCTATTCAGTCCTCTATAATTCGTTGCCAGCTCAGGCTGTTACCTGCGGCATGCCAGCGGATGAGACTAGCTGTTTGCCCCGCTCCTAGCCTGGGTAAACCTATCGCCTGTCGAGGACTATCTGTGGCTAACATAATGGCTTCATTGGCGCTGCATAGGCCCCACTGGACTAAATTTTTTGCTCCAGTTAGTAGGGGATATGTGGTGCCTGACAGTGTGCCATCGGGCAAACGGGCCGTGCCATGGACCACTTCAATCTCACGACTGTCCCAGGGATAGGTGCCATCGGGTAAACCCAAGGGGGCGAGGGCGTCGCTGACGAGAAAAAGTCCGCCACCGGTGTTCTCTTGGGACTGACCACGATTAATCCGTAAAAGTAGGTCTAGCATCGTCGGACACACATGCTCCCCGTCAGCAATCAGTCCAACAAATACCTGGGGATGGGTAAGGGCGGCCCCCAATAAGCCAGGCTCCCGATGGTGTAACCCCGGCATGGCATTAAAGGCATGGGTGACCATGGTCGCCCCTTGATTAAACGCTTGCTGGGCTTCGAGGGTATTAGCGAGGGAATGTCCAAGGCTAACGGTAATATTGTGCGATCGCAGCCACGGAATCACTTCACTATCCACTTCTATCTCTGGGGCTAGGGTGACTATTTTCACCACCTTTTCATAGGAGCCCAGTAGTGATTGAACTCGATCTAGCGATAGGGGCTGTAAATATTCCTGGGGATGGGCTCCCCTTTTCTTCGGATTTAAAAATGGACCTTCCAGATGGGCTCCCAGCACATGGGCGTGCTGAGGTTCATGGTTGAATCCTTTGCCTTGATAGGCCTGGATGACAGCTAGACTCCGTTGGATCTTCTCAGGGTTTGCCGTCACCAACGTTGGGGTAAACGCATCTATGCCCTGTTGCCAAAGAAAGCTAGCGGCTTTTTGTAGTTCCAACGGATCACTCAAATCCGGAAATGCCAACCCCAAGGCTCCATTAATTTGCAGGTCTACTCCCCCCAGGGATACCCAGTCTCCGTTTAAGTCAACTGCATGTACGGCATTGGACGCTACCTTAGCCATGGGCAATATAGACCGTAGCTGATTGCGAACCACCTCTAGGCAGTAAAGCCCTGATAGATGAGGTAGTCGCACATTAAGCAAAATTGACATGGAGCCTTTACGTTCAAATATTTGTACAAATCATCCCATAGGAACCCGGTACGCTAACAACATCCCCCTGGTCATGCTGGGGCTGCCGTTTTACCGTTTACATATATGACCTCTCCCCTTGTTGGCATCATTATGGGTAGCGATTCTGACCTGCCCACCATGGAAGCCGCCATTATCGTCTGCGAAAATTTTGGCATTCCCCACGAAGTTGCCATTATCTCAGCCCACCGCACCCCTAATCGCATGGCAAACTACGCCCAAACTGCCATTGAGCGAGGATTGAAGGTCATTATTGCCGGAGCTGGTGGAGCGGCCCATTTGCCGGGCATGGTGGCGGCGCTGACCCCACTACCCGTCATTGGCGTGCCCGTTAAAAGCCGCAGCCTACAGGGCATAGATTCGCTCTATTCCATTGTCCAAATGCCTGGGGGCATCCCTGTGGCTACCGTTGCCATTGGCAATGCGAAGAATGCCGGCTTGCTGGCAGCTCAAATCTTAGCTACGTCAGATACCCGTCTTTTAGAACAGATCCAAGCCTATCGCCACGAACTCGAAGAGAGTGTGCTGGAAAAACAGGATCGGTTGGATACCCTCGGTCCCCATCCTTACCTCAAAACCATGTTTCCATCCCAAAGTGATGACATCGCTCGCTAACCTGCATCTGAATCAAAATCTTTAGGCTTTATTAAGCAAAATCTGATTTTGAACATGAATAAGGCTTGCTGACAGTATTTTCTATGGCTTCAAAATATTAACTTTTGAAAAAAAACAAAAATCATTAGGCTTCAAACGCCTAATATCCCATTCACACGAATTAAGTGTGCTTTCTGATACAGAATGACTTGGCTGAAATTGGTGGAATCTATCTAATAGATATGCACAATGCATCCGTGCACGTAGGCCAGTGGTTTATCCGTGTGATACGACCTAAGTGGGTTTGTAGGTGAAATGCTTAATGCTTTTATAAGTATTCCCATCAATTGACCTTGTCATATCACTTGCCCAGACCTATCGCCGGTCATTTAGTATCTTGAACTGTCAAGGTCCCCTCACCCAAAGACTTCCCTCCCTAGGCTAAAGGTCTAGATATGGGAGTTTTAGTTGATTGGATTGTGTTGTAGGAACGTCTGTTGAGATGTCTAGTTTAAAATTTAGCCGCAAGGCGAA
>CALHGI010000015.1 GCA_938029995.1 uncultured cyanobacterium
ATCCAGCTCCGAATCTGATCCCCTAGCTCGGGCGGGTGGGTGAAGGTGACCTGGGGGCTGGGGGTTAAAAAGCAAGACACCATGGAACCATTCACCTCATAGGGGGGCGATGTACCTGGCACGCTGAGGGCGGCCACTTTCCAGCCTGCGTTGCCGAGATAATCCCAAAGGCGGGGAAAGCGCACGGCTCGACCATCGGCAATGGTCATGTTTTGATAGTCTCGCGTGGCTCGGTTGCGAAAGCCGTAAATGCCCAGTTCTCCTGGGTCACGGCCGGTCATCATACAGCTCCAGGCGGGTACTGTAATGGCCGGGATGGAACTCTCTAAACGCCCGTAGCTGCCCTGGCTCATTAGCCGGGATAGGTTGGGCAAATCATCTCGCCATTGCTCGAACACCAGGGAAGGCTCCATGCAGTCAAGGCCAATGATGAGCAGGCGAGGCGAGGGGGACATACAAAGGTCAGAACAGGGGCAACAAGGTCAGGGGAAAGAGAAATTCAATTGTGGGGAGCGACCGTTTTCCGAAAGCGACGGCGTAGGATCAAGGTTGCGATCGCACCGACAACAGCCACCAGGGACAAAATATGCACCACATTAAAGGGGGTGCCGGGGAAGAACCAGGAATCTGTTCTTAGGAACTCAATAAAGAAGCGCCCAAAGGGATACCAGATGAGATACATCAGGGCCAGGTCTCCGGGTCTCAGCCGTCGCCCAAACCGTTTAGAGATCCAGTACAACAACAAAAAACCCAAAAAGTTCCACGCAGACTCATACAAAAAGAGTGCATGGAATCGGGTTGAGTCAACCGGATACACCAGTTGATTACTCGCATCTACCGCATCATAGGGAGGCAAGCGCCTATTGGCATCAATCCGAAGACCAAAGGGCCAGTTGGTGGGCGGGCCATAGAGTTCTTGATTCATAAAATTGCCCCAGCGCCCAATGGCCTGGGCAATGGGCAACCCTACCGCCGCTGCATCTAGATACATGAGGGTCGGTAGGCGACGCACCTTGGTAAATAGCCACAGGGCAATGCCACCAAAGATAAATGCGCCAAATATATGGATACCGCCGGTCCAGATCATAAAAATCCGCAACGGATTCGCTAGATAGTAGGCCTGGTCACTGGACTGAACAAACACATAGTAGAGACGAGCGCCTAAAAAGGCGGGGACCAGAACCCAGATGAGCATATCCCAAAAGTCTTCAGGATTTTTGCCACGACGTTCGATTTCGTTAGTGGCAATCCAGGAACCGGTAATCACGGCGGTGGCCATCAACACCCCATACCAGTGCAGGGTTAAAGGACCAATATTTATGGTGGGATCAATCGGAGGATACATAGGGAGGGGGCAATTATTCTTCTAAATAGCCAAGGTCTTTGAGGCGGCGACGCACCTCTGGGTCGTCAAAGCCCGAAGCGCGGGCCTGGGTATACAGGGATTGATGAGCTTCTGCATCTTGACTGAAGGCAGAAAGAGAATCTTGTAATGATTCCACCGTTTCAGGAAAAATCTCACTCAGGTCCAAACTCTCATTGGGATCATCTTGCACATCGTAAAGCTGGGGTGGATTGTGATCGGTCTCAATCAGCTTATGGTTACCAACCCACACCGCTCGTCTAGTTTGATCGCAGGCATGCTGGGAGATGAGCTCTGGCTGACGTTTGTGAATTAAGTTCAAGACATTCTGGGGCGTAATGGCTTCTGCATACACACAGCGTTCCGGATCCACCGCATCCATGGTTGTGTTGCCATTGTCATGATGCTCCAAACTCAGTTCATGTTCTTCGGGGGTGGCCAGTCCCGCCGCAGAGAGCACCGTATGAAACAAACACCGGGTGGAGACCACATCTTCTCGTACGGTCTCGCGCTCAATGACATCGTGGGGGTCATGAATAATCAACGGCACTTGCACCAGTTCGTTGTAGATGGAGAGACTATGGCCAATTAACTGTTTTTCCCCCAAATGCTCCCCATGATCAGCGCAGATCACAACGTAGGTATTGTCCAAATGGCCCGATTGTTTTAGCTGCTCTAGAAATCTTCCCACCTGCACATCCTGGGCCGCCACTTCGGCGTCATACATGCCGTCTAATGTGTCCTTTTGCTGGTCGCCCAGGGCGCCCACTAGGGGCGCTAACCAGCCATACACATCGCTATTAAAGCGACGAAGATAGGTTTGGGCATCGCGATCTTTTAGGACGTTGGGGGCAAATTTCTCAATGTATTCCCGGGGGGGATGATAGGGCATGTGGGTGCCCATCAGGTTAATAAAGGTGAAAACGGGCTGGTCTGAATCCACACCTTTGCGATCAATTAATAGCTTGGCGGCATCATCTAGGGATTTACGGGTGTTGCCTTTGAAGCTGAGGGCCGTTTGCCATAGGGGCACCATCAGCGGGGTGAAGGAAAGGGACAGCAGCCAGTCAGACCGGGCAAAGGCGTCTTGCACCCGATTGAGGGCATTGGCGACGATGCGCTTAAAGAGCTGGCGATATTTATCTAAAAAGCTGGAGGGAATACCCGCTTGGTTAGGCTTAGAACTGAGCAAGCCACTGTAGTTAAGAAAGCTATAAAACCCTCGACGCAAGCCGTTGTTGATGACGCCCACCAGGGGATTATTGCAAAATGCAGCGGTGTAATAGCCGCCGTCCTGTAGCCGTTCTGCCAAGGTCTTGAGGTGGGGGGGCATGACGGAGTAGGACTGCTGCATCTGGTGCTGGGATGGATACAGCCCGGTGAACATGGAGGCGTGGGAGGGAATGGTCCATTGTCCGGGTGCGATCGCAACCTTAAACCGAGTGGCCCCTGCCGCAAACGCATCAATATTTGGCGAAGTCGGCTGCTCATAGCCATAGCACGACAGGCGATCCACACGTTGCGTGTCGAGCACCAAAAAAATGACATCCGGTTGATTTGAAGGCATTGAAGCGCAGGGAAAGCTGAATGACAATTTTGCCGCCGCTGACAAGCAGCAACGTCGCTATTCAGTACTACGTTCGCGACCAGTGTTCGGATTCACACTGTAGCCAGGAGCAACCAAATTAATTGCCGCACCACCCACCGCTTTCACCGACAGTCTCCGCTGAACACAGTACTAACCCAGTCTAGAGTATCAAGCCTATGGGCGTGGCTGATTTCTTAGGAGCTGATTTCTTAGGATAAGTGGCTGTGGAGAAACGCCTCCACCTGTTGCCGGGTGGGCATGGACGGCTGAGCCCCAGCCGTCATCACCGATAGGGCCGCCACCGCACTGGCCCATTCCACCGCCCGCCGCAAGGGTTTTCCTTCCCACAGGGCCACCGCCAACCCTCCATTAAACGCATCCCCTGCCGCCACCGTATCCACCGCATCCACCGAAAAAGCAGGCACATGAAATACCTCCGAGGGCGTCGCCACCACGGCCCCCTGGCCCCCCAGTTTGACAATCACCGTGGCCGTTCCCCGATGGCACAGCTCCTGAGCCGCCGCTTGGGCCGTGGCCACATCATGGACAGGCAACCCCGTTAACTGAGCAGCCTCACTTTGATTGGGCGTCAAAATATCCACTAGGCCATAAAAGTCGCGGGGCACATCCGACCGGGCCGGGGCCGGGTCCACCATCACCCGCACTCCATTTTCCTGGGCCTGCGCTGCCGCTGCCTGCACCGCCCCCCAAGGAATCTCCCACTGCATCAGCAAAATGGAAGGGTCAGAAAATTGTGAAGGTTCAACCACTGCAACCGTCAACGGCAAACGGGCCCCATCCGTCCCATCCACATGGCCATTGGCCCCAGGCACCACCACAATTTGGTTTTCACCGGCCCCATCCACATTAATCAGCGCCACCCCCGATGGCCCCGCATCCACCAAAACCAGGTCAGTATTCACACCGGATCGCCGCAGACTCTCACACAGCAGCGCCCCAAACCCATCGTCCCCCACCCGACCCACCATGGTGGTGGGAGCCCCCAACCGGGCAGCAGCGACGGCTTGGTTAGCCCCTTTCCCCCCTGGCACCGTCGTAAAGCCGGTCCCCAGCAATGTTTCTCCAGCCTGGGGCAAGTGGGGCACCTGGGCTACCAGGTCCATATTGAGACTGCCAAAAACAATAATCGGCATAGACTTTCCAGAGGCTTGCTACTTGGGTACAAAAAGTTAGGGCTCCAAACCGCCCCAACTATCCCCCAACCCGGTGAGGGGGTCCAAACCCGGTGACGAGTCCCCAGGCAGTAAGTCCCCCAGGTCGTCATTATTGACCTGCCAAGGGTTGGGGGGACGATCACTACTCCACCCCCACCAGGCAGTGCCACATTCACAGTGATAAAACTCTTGCCATTTCCGCTTGTGATTGTGGGTATACACCGGAGCCCGGCGGTTGATCCACACGGCAGAGGCTACGGCAGCAGCCTCACCACAGCGCGGACAGCAAAACGCCAGGGCGTGGGTAGCGGACTCTGTCCATTGGGGTGGAACGGATGAAAAGGCTTCCATAATTTGAGACGGTTCAGCTAGCGATCTCCTTCCCTTAATTATGGTCGCGTTTTCCAAAAGCGGGAGACCCAAGGAGGAAGACTCACCTTCTTAAGATTTTGTAAAAAGACGTTAAGAATCTATAGTTGTAGACAATCAATACATTGATTTCGTTTTCGATGCCCAGGTCGGCTGCTATCCCAGGTAGACCGCCATCACTCATCAGTGGTGCGAACCATGGGCACAACGTATATTAGGGCGGCCAGGCGCATTCCCGGTCAGCTATAGACCTTTAGCAATAGGCAATTCCAGTGAAGGCAATCACTCTGCTCGGCTCCACCGGCTCCATTGGCACCCAAACCCTAGATATTGTTGAACATCACCCCGATAAGTTTCGGTTGGTGGGCATTGCCGCCGGGCGCAACGTCACATTGTTGGCCCAACAGGTGCGCCAGTTTAAGCCCGAGATTGTCGCCATTCGGGATGAGAGCAAACTGGCGGAGCTAAAAGACGCCATTGCCGATGTCGTTCCCCAGCCCCAAATCCTGGCTGGAGCAGATGGCATTGTGGAAGTAGCCCGCTACGGCGATGCGGAAGCCGTCGTGACAGGCATTGTGGGCTGTGCCGGTCTGCTACCCACCATTGCCGCCATCGAAGCGGGTAAAGACATTGCCCTGGCCAATAAAGAAACCTTAATTGCCGGTGGTCCGGTGGTGCTGCCCCTAGTGGAAAAGCATGGCGTCAAGCTGCTGCCCGCAGATTCGGAGCATTCTGCCATTTTCCAATGTTTACAGGGACTCCCCGAGGGTGGGCTGCGCCGCATTATCTTGACTGCATCGGGCGGCGCATTCCGTGACTGGCCAGTGGAAAAACTCAAGGACGTCACCGTTGCCGACGCCATTACCCATCCCAACTGGTCCATGGGTCGCAAGATTACCGTAGACTCTGCCACCATGATGAATAAGGGTTTGGAGGTGATCGAAGCCCATTATTTATTTGGCATGGATTATGACCACATCGATACCCTCATCCATCCCCAAAGCATTATTCACTCCCTAATTGAAACCCAAGATACGTCGATGCTGGCCCAGCTCGGCTGGCCCGACATGCGGCTGCCCCTGCTCTATGCCATCTCCTGGCCCGAACGTATCTTTACCGACTGGAAGCCTTTGGATCTGGCGCAATTGGCTACCCTCACCTTTAAAGAACCCGACCACGCCAAATATCCTTGCATTAACCTGGCCTATGAAGCCGGACGGGCAGGGGGCTCCATGACGGCAGTGCTGAATGCGGCCAATGAACAAGCGGTGGCCATGTTCTTGGATGAGAAAATTCACTACTTGGATATTCCCAAGGTGATTGAGAAAGTGTGCGATCGCAACCGCGACCATCTCACCACCACCCCATCCCTACAGGACATCTTGGATGCCGACCAATGGGCTAGGGATGAAGTCATTGCCGTGAGCGACACCCTCACCCAACGTCAAGTGGTTGCCCTCGGCTCCTAGAATGTAGCCCAAAGGCTAAATACAATCGGACCGAAGACCGAGAAGCCCAGTGCCATAGGTTAAGATTAGGCCGTCCTCAATCGGAATAGTTTTCCATGGAAATTGCGGTAGTCATCGGTGCCGTCATCATTTCAGTCCTAGTCTTCACCTGGCTGATCAAAATTGTTAAAGCCACCCTGACGACTGCATTCATGGCAGCGGTGATCTTACTGGGACTGCAAATTTTCTTTGGCATTGGCCCAGAGGTGATTTGGACCACCATCCGTGACTTTATCGGTCAACAGGCTAGCACCATAGGGCGATAGCAACAGCCCGCCACACCGACAACTGCTGGGGCCCAGCAGGGAACTAAAGTCCCAACGTAGCATCTGAGTAGTTATACGCACCAAAACCGATCATGCGTCAGGCATTCTACGCATGCATCATCTATGCGGGTTGCCCCTGACCTAGGCTCAGACATCACCGTCTGACGTATGGCATCACCCCCAAAAGGGCCCACGCAATGCTACCAAAAACATCCGCCGCAGATTCTTTTCACTCCACGGACCCCATAACACCCCCTAGCCACAACCAACGATTACCTTGGCTCGACATGGCCAAAGCCTATGGCATTTTTCTGGTTTACTATGGCCACTTTGTCGAAAAAATAGCAGGGTTTCAAGGGTTTGCAACAGAAACCGCTGCCTACCAACAATATAAGTGCATCTATGCATTTCATATGCCCCTGTTCTTCATCCTTTCAGGGTTTGTTTATAAGCACAAAGAACAGCCGGTGGGAACATTTTTATACCAGAAGGTATTGACCCGAATTGTTCCAGCCATATTTTTTAACTTTCTGGCCATCGGCATTTATTTCCTCGATCATTTAATTCGTGGCAACAACGGATTTGCCGAGCGCTATTCTGTGCCAGCGATCTTAGGGGACGTATTAATTGGATATCCGTTTGGCAATTTTCTGACCTGGTTTTTATTCTGCTTATTTACGGTAGAACTCCTCAACTATCTGGTCTATCCCTTCATCCACAACAACCTCTGGAAAAGCTTCGGCTTAGCCATGGTGACCCTAGTGGTTGGTTACTATTTGGGGTTACATCCCAGCATTAACGACAACTTACCCCTACGCGGTTTAAATACCTGGTATTTGAATGAATCCTTGATTGGTCTGAGTTGTTACCAATTTGGATTTATCTTAAAGCAATCGGGGATTGTTTCTTGGTTTGAAACGTCACCCTATAAATATGTGGGTCTAGGGGTGACCCTGGCCACCACCGCAGCCTTTTTTAATTTAAATCAAGGTCCGTTTACTGACCCTAGAGGCATGGTGGCACTGGCATTAACCAGTTATGGCAACCTCTTTCTATTTTCCATCACGGCCATTACGGGGTCTCTCTTTGTCATATTTCTAGCCCTAAGCCTGCCAAGTTCCCCATGGATGACATTTATCGGCAAGAATACTCTGATCCTACTTGGCATGAATTTCTTCTATATGGATGTGGCGAAACCCATGATCGGCAGACTGGATCTAGCGATTTTTGATAGTTGGTTGACCGTTACACTATTCGGCTTAGGCTTAACCATCGTTAGTTTTATGGTTAATGTTCCGATCATTCAGCTGATTAATCGGTTTTTACCCCAATTGATGGGTAAGCCTAAAGCAAGTGGACCACTGCTGCCTGCCCTGCTACGTTAAAATCGCCAAGGGCTAGAAGGGAAAAACCATCCTTGGCCCGACAGAAGGCGATGGCAACAATTCGCCCCCGTCGCTATTCTTGGGTATGGGTCCATGGATCATCCATGTTCCTATGCACTCCCCTGAGGTTTGGAAGAGATATCTATGTCGCTGATAGTGGTTGCGATCGCAATTCCCATGGCCCTCTTTATTCTCTGGGCCGCCCTCCAGCCCAAGCAGGGCAGCAAAGCATCCAATGCCCCCGAGGACACCCCCAACAAATTCCCCGAAGAGAATATTACTTATCAGTTACCCAAACCCCCAATCAAGGCGCCTCAAAAAGCACCACCACCGTCACCAGAATACATCGATCCCCAGGACGAAGCCACCCCTGATGTCAATGCCCAGATTCGGGCATTGATGGCTAACTATAAAAAGATTGAAGCTCTCAAGCTAATCCGTGCCACCACCGGCTGGGGACTCAAAGACGCCAAAGCCTATCTCGATAAGTTTCCGAATGTAGCACCCCTAGTGGAACCCTATCTCCAGTCCCGTCAGTCTCTAGCAGTCCCCGCCGACATTGATCTCCATCATGTCAATGAACACATTCGCCAATTGTTACGGCACCACAGAAAAATCGAGGCGATCAAAGTCTATCGACAAATCACGGGCTGTGATCTCAGAACAGCCAAGGACTACGTCGAAGCCCTGCCCCCCAAAACCGAAGAATAACCCTGTCCACACTGATCCCATCCCAGCTAAACTCCAGACGTGATGGAACAAAATCCCCATAGAGCAGGGATCTGCCAAGGACACCACCAAACCGGCAGGGTCCTCTCAAAACCAAGGACTATCATGGAGAAACGGTTGATGAGCAGTGGGGCCGGGCCAAATTCTCCATAAATTATCTCAAGATTCTAGCGATATCCCCATAGGGCACAACAATTGTGCATGGCCACACCCCATACGCAAATATCCTGCAACAAGCTCCAGGGGCGACAAGTATATAGCCTCTTGGAACTGATACCTGGTGTGTATTAAAAAGCAATATTGCAGACAAAAGTATTTGAGTTAAACAATGTTCTCATACACAATGACTGTACCGGTGGGTATGGCGCATTCTACAACGCTACCTGTTGTTTTTTTATTTGAGAACATCATATGGTTTTGGCTGCAGTAGATCATGGTGCATCCCTCTCACTCCAAAGTCCATTTATTTCCCTGACTATCCTGCTTCTAGTGGTCCTCATCTTGCCCACCCTATTTGAGCGGCTCAAGCTACCGGGCCTCGTGGGCCTATTATTTGCCGGGATCGTATTAGGGAAAAGTGGTCTCGCCGTTCTCGACGTCGAAACCGAAACCATGAATCTGTTGGCAGAAATCGGGAAAATTTACCTGATGTTTGTCATTGGCCTAGAAGTGGATCTAGCCAAGTTTCATAAAAACCGTAACCGTTCTATAGGCTTTGGGCTCTGTATTTTTGCATCTGCCCTAGTCGCCGGAATTTTAGTGGGTAAAGGACTCGGGTTTAGCTGGAATGCCTCTTTATTAATGGTGGCCTTGTTTGCCCCTCCCACCTTACTGGCCTACCCCATTGTGAATCGCCTGGGGGTAATGGGCAATGAGGCCGTTACTGTCGCCATTGGGGCCACCATTTTCACAGATATTCTAGCCCTGTTACTCCTCGCTATTTCTGTTTCAATCCATGCGGGGGAGTTTTCCCTATTCAGCTTAGTCGCTCAAGTCCTAGCCCTTGCCATCTACACGGCTACCGTTCTTTTCGGGTTAGATTGGGCAGGTAAACTTTATTTCCGACGCACAGGAGATGAACAGG
>CALHGI010000016.1 GCA_938029995.1 uncultured cyanobacterium
TTGGTGGGGAAGGTTTGGGACTATGTGGGGGCTAAGTTGGTGGGATGAGGGGCAAAACCGGCTGCGTGGGGGCCTTGATTAGGTAGCTCCGAGTTCCCCACTCTGGCGGGTTTCAGGGGGGAACGTCCTGAGCCGCCCATCCCCGCTCCCTAGCCAACCGCCCCAACCCCTGCTCCTAAGATCTCAATCCATGACTCTTGCCAATCACCCAATGCCGCCTAAAATATCTGGACAAACTCGACTCTTCTAAGGTCAAGCAAATCGGCCTGCCATGGGGGCAGGTCCTCGGGCTCTTGGTCCGTTGCCAATCGTCCAATAGGGTTTGCATGGTGCCTAAATCTAGCGGTGTGCCATTGCGAATTGCCGTACGACAGGCGGTGGCCACCATGGCTGCATCCACATCCCCCCCTAGGCTGAGTTCTAATAATGCCTCTGCACAATCCTCCCGATCTGCGATGGGGGCGGGGACATGGCGAACGGCCCAGAGGTTTTCTCCGAATAGATCCACGTCTAGGCTCAAACGTCGTAATTGTTCCACCTGGCGAGGACTGAGCTGGCTCAAAATAATGGCGGGCTCCATGGGCACCGTCTGCCATTGGGCCTTGATCTGTTCGTAAATGACTCGCTCATGGGCGATGTGCTGCTCTACTAAGCAAACGCCACCGCTGTGTTCGGCCACAATATAAGTGTCTTGTACCTGGGCGACGGCTGTGAGCTGGCTGGGGAAATCTTGATCGGTGCCGTAGCTAGAGCTCGCTTCAGCGGTTTTGAATAGTTGGTGGGTGCGTTGGGTTTGGGCCTCATTGGCTACATTGGATAGGCGTAGGGCTTTTTCAACGGCTAGGGCAATGCGATCGCACCAGCCTTCCATATCTTGTAAATAAATTTCGGACTTGGCCGGATTCCGGTTCCAGTCCACTTGGGCCGCAGGCACCTGCAAATGTAAAAAACAGACGGGATAGCGATCGCGGGGCAGGGTGCGGCGAAAACTATAAATTAAGGATTGTACGAGGACGGGGGCGGTCACCGTACGGCCATTAATGGCTATGCGCACCCAGTCGGGACGGCGACGGTGGCAGCGATCGGGCAGCCCCACGAGCAGTTCTAATTGTCCCTGCTGACGGTCTAGTTCCCCTGGGCCCAGGCTGACTTGGGTAAGGTCATGGACCGTGACATCCCGCAGGATTTGGGGCAGGACGGTTTGGGCGGTGGAACCGGGCCAGAGGGTAAACCAATCGCGGTCGGTGTGGGCCACTTGCCAGGTGACGTGGGGATGGCACAGGGCGAGCTGCTGCACGGTTTGTTGGACCTGGCGCAGCTGTTGGGCGACCGAGGGTAAAACCTGACGGCGATTGGGTAGGCGGGCAAAGAGGTTGTCGGCGGTGACCACGGTGCCGGGCGCGATCGCAACTTCTTCTAGCTCCACCACCTGCCCTTCTGCTCCGTAGGTAACTCGCCAGCCCAGGTCACTGGCCTGGCGGCTACGGATTTCAAGCTGGGATAGCTGGGCCAAACTGTGGAGTGCTTCACCTCGAAATCCGAGGCTCTGGATTTGGCTGAGGTCGTCACAGGTGCGAATTTTACTGGTGCTGTGGGCGGTGGCGGCCTGGGTGAGGTTGTCTCGATCGATGCCCCGGCCGTTATCCGTTACCCGGATGCGCCAGGATTCAGGCCATAGGTGAATGGTAATGCGGGTGGCTTCGGCATCCAGCGCATTTTCCGATAGTTCCCGCACCACCGCCGCCAGGGAGTCGATTACCTCTCCGGCCGCAATCAGGCTAATGACATCCTGCGATAGGCGTTGGATGGGTAGGGCAGTCTCGATGATAGTTGCTTCCTGAACTGATGTTTTCTAACGCTAGCGTGAAAGGTTGATTAAGAGCTAGGGGTAAGGGTGTAGGATGGCGGCACTTAATTAGCTGAAGCGATGATGTCGGAGACTTACAGACCAGCGGCTATTGCTAAAATCCAGAACCAAAAGGCAACCATGCGGCGGTCATTGCTCAAGGCACGACAGGCGATGCCGCCCCAGGTGTGGCAGCAAAAGTGCGATCGCATCTGCACCCATCTCAACCGATGGCCCACATTTCAGGCCGCCCGCACGGTGCTCGCCTACTGTAGTTTTCGCAATGAGCCAGACCTGGGGCGGTTACTCGCAAAACAGCGTTCTTGGGGCCTCCCCCGCTGCGAAGGCCAAGACCTGATTTGGCATCGTTGGTTTCCGTCTTGCAACTGGCCCCTACGCCCCGGCACCTATGGCATCACGGAGCCCGATCCCACCTCGCCCCAGGTGGAGCCCCACCGGGTGGATTTAATTTTAGTGCCTGCCGTTGGCTGCGATGTACGCGGCTATCGCCTGGGCTATGGCGGTGGTTTCTATGACCGCATGTTGAGCCAACCCAGCTGGCGGGGGAAGCCCACCATTGGCATTGTGTTTGAGTTTGCCCGTTTACCCCATGTGCCCACCAATAGTTGGGACCGGCCCCTGGATGGTATCTGCACTGAAAGTGGATTGTTTTTGGCGTCCTAATGCGTGGGCCGTTGTGGGGCCATCAGTGCCGCTAATAGATCAAACATTAGCGTGTTCTTCAAGCAGCACCCTTGCTGAGCAATCTCCCATGGGCGGGTAGGGGCGAGTATTGCTATTTGTAGTGCAGAATGCATTACGTTGTTATGTTGCCGTTAGGCATGCCATTGGCCATGGTGGTTGCTCACATTTGCGGTGTGCTCAACTGTTGCTCCATAGAAAGTTCATCCTAATAACCAACAAGCTTGACAGATGGCCGCATCCTTTTCTGGCTAAGCTTCCTGAGCCTAAAGGTAATATCTCAAGCGGACTTCATCTGTGTGCCTTACCATCATTTCCTGGGCAATATATTTGACGACCTAGGGA
>CALHGI010000017.1 GCA_938029995.1 uncultured cyanobacterium
GAAGTGGCCCGGGGACGGACGATTATTCCCGCCAATATTAACCATCCCAATCTAGAGCCCATGGCCATTGGCATCGCCAGTAAGTGCAAGGTTAATGCCAACATTGGAGCCTCCCCCAACTCATCTGACATTAGCGAAGAGTTGGACAAGATGCTGCTGGCCGTCAAGTACGGCGCTGATACGGTCATGGATCTCTCCACCGGCGGTGGCAACCTGGATGAAATCCGCACTGCCATTATTAATGCATCCCCCGTACCCATCGGCACGGTACCCATCTACCAAGCCCTAGAAAGCGTCCATGGCAGCATTGAAAATCTCTCTGAGGAGGATTTTCTCCACATCATTGAGAAGCATGCCCAGCAAGGGGTGGACTACATGACCATCCATGCTGGACTGTTAATCGAATACTTACCCCTGGTCAAAAATCGCATTACGGGCATTGTTTCGCGCGGGGGCGGTATTATTGCCCAGTGGATGTTGCATCACCATAAGCAAAACCCCCTCTACAGCCGGTTTGACGACATTATCGAGATTTTCAAAAAGTACGATGTCTCCTTTAGCCTGGGCGATTCTTTGCGCCCTGGCTGTCTCCATGATGCCTCGGATGAAGCCCAGCTAGCAGAGCTAAAAACCTTAGGAGATCTGACCCGCCGCGCCTGGGAACATGATGTACAGGTGATGGTCGAAGGCCCTGGCCATGTACCCATGGATCAGATTGAGTTTAATGTGCGTAAACAAATGGAAGAATGCTCAGAAGCACCCTTCTATGTTTTGGGCCCCCTAGTCACTGACATTGCCCCTGGTTATGACCACATCACCTCAGCCATTGGCGCTGCCATGGCAGGGTGGTATGGCACGTCTATGCTCTGTTATGTCACGCCAAAAGAGCATCTGGGGTTACCCAATGCAGAAGATGTACGCAATGGTCTGATTGCCTACAAGATTGCGGCCCACGCAGCCGACATTGCCCGCCATCGCCCCGGAGCTCGCGATCGCGATGATGAGCTGTCCCATGCCCGCTATAACTTTGATTGGAATAAGCAGTTTGATCTGTCCCTAGATCCTGAGCGAGCCCGGGAATACCATGACGAGACCCTACCGGCGGATATCTATAAAACCGCAGAATTCTGCTCCATGTGTGGGCCTAAGTTCTGTCCCATGCAAACAAAAGTTGATGCCGATAAGCTGACGGAGCTGGAGAAATTCTTAGCCCAGGAGGAAATGGCGGTCAAAGCTTAGGCGCTGAAACTGCCCATGTAAATCTGCATGGGCCCATCCACTGAAGGCGAATCGTTGTCCCAAAGATATGGGCCCATGTTCTGACGAATTAGAACATGGGCGCGTCAGGGTAGCGATTATAGCGGGGACAGGATATCTGAGATTTTGCAGTGGGTTAGGCAGCTCCAACCCACCTGGACCTCAAAGGCCCAAGGCTAACTGGTTCAAAACCCAGTCTAGGCACTCGACTTCTCGGTTCGCCGTTGGTGTTCCCGCAGGGTGGAGTAGGGGTTGAAGATCGCTGCAAGCCCTGGGGCCTCAGCACCAAGGCATCCCTTTTTGTGGACAGCCCTCAATGAGCGTTGTTTGACCCGGCGCGGGGTTCAAACCCGGCCCTAACATGGGGCACGATAGGAGATATCCATTATCCTGACGCCCCCAACAGCGGCAACCCATATCACAGGACAGCCCCCATAAAGAGTGTGGGACTCTTGATATTCTCCTAGGAAAGATTTTCGCCTTCGGTTGAGGCCCAAAATTTGCCCGAAATTTGATTAGTGGATAGTCTCTTTAATCAGAACTATCTCTCTTAGGGCAGAGAAATTAATAAGATCCATAGTCCTCAAAGCGAAAATAGAGGACTGAGCGGAGTCGAAGTCCGGCTAAATTGGATGTTATCTAAATGCTGTCCCTTATTACGAGATATATGGTAGCGATTGCACTGGATTGATGAATATGCGAAGAGAGCGGTATCCCAACGTGGATCATCCAGACTTAGGAACACTGCTGGGTATATTAGGGCATGCCAACTTAGCATGGAGCCCTAACTCAGGTCTTAATCCAGCAGCCAGAATTCAGGTTATCACTGAGTTCTGGCCGCTGGATTAAGTACCCATGGAGCCGGTCCAAGGAACCTTGACCGGCTGAAGGAAAAACCATATTCCCAAAAAATGCCGTTGCTGATTTAGAGGATGAATCGATCTGTAAACCTGGCTAATAGCCGGATTGAGACTAGTAAAATCATCCCGAGGATCAACAACGCCCAAAAAATACATATTCGATGGATACAATCCCATGGCCAATTGATAGATAGAAAGCTAAGTAATAGGGCTTGTTAAGAATTAAGGTCATGGCCTTATTCATTTAAATCATGGCTTAACAAGCCTTTCAGGCTTAAACCGTGAAGTAGTTTCTTAACAGATCCATACCGTGCAACTATCCAACATCAAAATTGGTTCACAATGCTACATCTTCTGAAGTCACACAATGCAACGGTTTCTGCAACGATTTAACGATAGGTTTAATCGGTTTTTGATGCCGGTACTAACGGTATCTGTCGTCATTAGCTTAACTTTAGTAGCCCTAGGCAGCCTGAATAATCGTCAATTAGCCCAAAACTTTGATGTGGGCATTTCTGAGCAATTTGAGCTACAGGAGCTCATTGGCCAAATTATTCATTTAGATGAAGTGCTGACAATGTCAGCTCGCATGGCGGCAACGACGGGGAATCGTCAGTGGGAAACACGATATCGAAAGTTTGAGCCCCCACTCGATACCGCCATCCAGAAAGCTATTGAACTAGCACCAGAAACATTTGAAAACCATGCAGCTCAAACGGATGCGGCAAATATTCAGCTAGTTGCCATGGAAAATCACGCATTTACGTTAGTCCGCAATGGAGCAACGGACGACGCTTTAGCTATTTTATTTAGCAATGATTACCAACGTCAAAAAAAGATTTATGCCGAGGGCATTGAGAAGACTAATCTTGCCATTAAGAAGAAAATTAGTCGCCACCTCTATAGCTATAAAAATACATTGGAGAAGACCAGCAAGTTTAGCCTAGCAAGTTTAGTTATTTTAGCGACGGCTTGGTTAATTATTCTGGCGTTACTAGCCCAGCATTTGAGATGGAAACAACAGGCTGAGACCCATTTACAGAAGAGCCGCCATGCGATTCAGCAACGCAATATCCAACTGAAGGGCTCTCAAATTGAACTGGAACAGAAAGCGGACGAATTAGAAAAAACCCTAGACGAGTTGCAACGGGCCCAGCTGCAGATGGTTCAAAGTGAGAAAATGTCTAGCCTTGGTCAGCTAGTGGCTGGCATTGCCCATGAGATTAACAACCCAGTCAGTTTTATCTATGGAAATTTAAGCCCCATTCGTCACTATTTCAATGATTTAATGCGCATTCTTGGTCTCTATCAGCAGGAGTATCCCCAACCTACAGCGGTCGTGCAACAAGGGATCGCTGACGTGGATCTACCCTTTATTCAAGCAGATTTGCCTAAGACCCTGCACTCGATTGAGGTGGGTGCGGAACGTATTCGCGATATCGTTTTGTCATTGCGTAATTTTTCTCGGATGGATGAATCACCTTGCAAAGCGGTGGATATCCATGAAGGGATCGACAATACTCTGATGATTCTCAACCATCGCCTCAAGACCCAGTCTAATCGAGGAAAGATCACGATTAGTCGGCTATATGGAAATTTGCCCTTGGTGGAATGTTATCCAGGCTTTCTCAATCAGGTATTTATGAATATTTTGAGTAATGCCATCGATGCCATTGAAGAGAATCCCATCACTTCGGATACGGCGGATATTGCAGGTGAGATTATGATTCGCACCCGGCTATGTGATGGCGATTGTTTGGAAATTGCGATCGCAGACGATGGCCCTGGCATCGTCGAGGACGTACAATCCAAAATCTTTGATCCTTTTTTCACCACCAAGCCTTTGGGCAAAGGTACGGGCATGGGCATGCCCATCAGCTATCAAATCATCGTAGAGAAGCACGGAGGCCAAATGAAAATGGCCTCCGCAGCTGGCAAAGGAACCGAATTTATCATCCAAATACCCACATCCCAGTCCGCCGCCACCTAGCGTCTGCGATATGGGTGAGACCTAGCCCTATCCCCTAAAGCATTCAGAAATCCTATGCGGACTGGAACGCCACGCTAGGGAATTCACCCCATGACAACATGCCTAGGGTGTTGCGATACACGCTCTAACCAAGCTTGAATAGCCGGATAATTAGTGAGGTCAAAATCCCCTTCATGGGCGACATGGGTATAGGCATAGAGGGATATATCAGCAATGGTGATGGCAGCACCCACCAAAAAAGCCTGTTTTTCCAACACACTTTCCATCACCCTTAAGGCTTTATACCCCCCCGTTTTCTTATGCTCAAATTCTTGGCGACGATCCTCCGGTAGCCCCAAATATTTAGCAATAAAGCGGGCTACGGCAATGTAGGGTTCGTGGCTATATTGTTCAAAAAATTGCCATTTCAAAACATTGGCCCTCAACCAGCGATCCTGGGGCAAATGGTCAGTTCCATCCGCAAGATAGTTAAGAATAGCGTTGGATTCTGAGAGACATTGGCCTGAAGGTAATTCCAAAATTGGGATTTTCCCATTGGGATTTTTAGCCAGGAAACTCGCTGTTTGGGTCTCCCCCTGGAGAATATCCATCTCTACCCACTCATGGGCAATATCCAAGTGGGCCATGAGTAGCTTAATTTTGTAACAGTTGCCAGATTGGCTATCTCCGTACACTCGATACACAGGCAAATCTCCTTGAGGGAACTGCGCTATGAACAACGGGATCGGCTAGAAGACTTCCAACCGATCCCGTGGCCTACAGCTTGTGTAGTCTAAACCTTTCCCAGGAGATAAATTGTCCTAATCTATCAGCTCCAGTCAAACAACGTAGCCAAGCTAGAGTAGGCGGTTTAACAGCAGTAGACTACTGAAGACAATGGCTAGGGCCAAGAGCCATTGCCAAGGTTGATCTAAGCTGCGCAAGAACCTTCCCCAACTCCTATACAACTGAACAAGGTCCGCATACAGACTCGTTTTGGGGGGCTGGGGGACGGGGGCTTCTGGCCCCCCAGGAGGGCTGGGCGGCCCTGGATAGGGGGGTGGAACAGGCCGCTCGGCACCATAGGGTCTGCGGGGGCGACGCACAGACGCGACAGGGGCAAACTCGCCCTGGTAGTGCCTGGTGGCCGCCTGCCCCTTCAGGGATGCCGCCCGCCCCCGCAGGGGCGGCTTTACCCTCAATGTACGACGGGGTAAACGAGTCATCGGCGGCCAATCCTCACAACGTCACCATCAAAGGTGGGGACAGAAAGAACAAAGGGCTCAGTGGAGTAGGTCAAAGCCTGCTCTTCTAGAATTCCTAGGGCAATTTCCTCCCCCATGCGGAGGCTGTCGTAGTAGTCGCTAAAGTAGTGCACACCGGCCATGTCACGACCAATGGAAATATTGGCAGCTAGCTTATTCAGTTCCCCCTCGAGGGTAAGAAACTTAGGAGATTCAGCCTCGATTAATTTAGCGGACTCGCCAGGGTAAGCGTCCGTGATCTCCGGAGACCGGAAGAGTACGGCTGTGTCACCATGGGCTAGACGCTTAAATCCCACCTGATTGCCTGATTTTGCCAGGACAGCACTGGTGTCAAAGAACGCTTTGAGGATAGTGACACAAGCGCCCGCCACCGTTGCATGGCCCGCACCATAGGCGGGATGCATCGGAGAGCCTTCAGGAAAGGCCATCGGTAGTAGGTAGGTACCTTCGCTGGGACCACTCTTTTGAGTGAGCTGATGAATCTCATGGAGGGTGCCATTCTCTTTTAATGCATCAGCAAACTGCCC
>CALHGI010000018.1 GCA_938029995.1 uncultured cyanobacterium
GACTACAGCCCGAAATTGATAACCTGCTGGGATTGCAGCAGAAACTGGAGCGGGGAACCTTACATCTAGCCGTATTTGGCATGGTGGGTCGGGGTAAGTCCTCCCTACTCAATGCATTAATTGGACATTCCCTATTTATCACAGGCCCCCTCCATGGCGTCACCCAAGATGTCACCAGCGTAGACTGGCAGATGCTTGATAGGGCAGAGGATGACCCCATACAGCGGGTGTCCCTAACGGACAAGACTGGCAAAACAGGCTCTAAAGTCGAACTAATTGACACCCCGGGCATTGATGAAGTGGGCGGAGAAAAACGCCAGCAACTGGCGGAACGGGTAGCCCAACAAAGTGATTTAGTCCTGTTTGTCATTGCGGCCGATCTGACCCAAGTAGAATATGACGCCCTGGGGTGGCTGCGGCAGGTGGGCAAACCCATTTTGCTCGTTTTCAACAAAGCCGACCAATATTCCCCAGACGAACAGACCCTATTGCTAGACAAAATTCGTCAGCGAGTCATACCTTTAAGTATTTTGCCTGAGGATATTGTGCTAGCAGCGGCAGCCCCCTTACAAACGACGGTGGTGCACACCGACGGGGGGCGCCAGCATCGACGCATCCGAGGCACACCGGAGGTGCAAACTCTCAAGCTAAAAATTTTAGATGTCCTGGAACGGGAGGGGAAAGCCCTCATTGCCCTCAATACCCTGCTATATACCGATGATATCCAGGCCAAGTTAGTTGAACGCAAGCTGGAAATTCGTCAGCGGCGGGCGGATGATCTGATCTGGCAGACGGCACTCACTAAGGCAGTGGCGGTGGCGGTGAATCCGGTCCTACTGGCAGATGTGGTCGGTGGAATCGCAGTGGACCTGGGGCTGGTGGTGAGCCTCTCCAAACTCTATGGGTTGCCCATGACCCAGCAAGAGTCCCTAAAGCTTTTACAAACCATTGCGATCGCAACCGGCAGCCTCTCCCTAAGCGAACTACTCATCACCCTAGGACTCAGCTCCCTCAAAGGCATTCTGGGGGCCGCCGGCCTAGCAACCGGAGGACTGAGCCTAGCCCCCTATTTCTCAGTCGCCCTGACCCAAGCCACCGTAGCCGGCGTGGCCACCTATGCCATTGGCCAAGTTACACGCACCTATTTAATCAACGGTGCCAGCTGGGGAGAACAGGGACCGAAGGCCGCCATTGCCAACATTGTGAATGACCTGGATGAGACATCTATCATGGCTCGCCTCAAACATGAACTCCACCAAAAACTCCACCGAAGCTAAAACTGTTGCACTGTGTAAGTTTTTGATAACAACAACCCAATCCACACCAGACTTTGTCACTTAGTTTTAGGAAACTACACGTTCCGATAGACTTGCTTGAGCTGGCGCTTCTCTGCCGATAAACTATATCGGTCGACCACTTATCATGCCTGAAATTTACGGCCATAGTCCCCCAGGCCTAACCCTCAGCGTCGTCCTTACCCCAGTCACTTTTATCAATTGCCCATGCAACGGTTTACCGTCGAAGTCATTTCCCAAACCCCCAACCCCCAGCAGACGATTTATGCTGCCATGCATCAAGACTATGCCGAAGGGTTTGTGTGGAATGACCGCCAAGATTGGCCTTCTGAAGAGAAATGCGGTGATCTGGTGATTCGCAATTTACTCAAGGGCGGACGCGGCCATTATGGACCGCTGGAACATCCCCAAATTGTGCTCAACTGCGGGTGGTTGCCCCATTCCACCATGCAGCAGATCCGCACCCATCGCGTAGGTGTTTCATTTGATGTGCAATCGTTTCGCTATACAGGATCGCGGATTTTAGATGTGGTATCAGGCCAGCGGTCTGTGGAAGAAGTCTTTTATCTAAGGCCCATTGGCGACTATAGCGACCGACAAGGCAAAAAATATACCTACACCCAGGAGCTGCGACAGCAAGACGTTGACTGGTGCCTGGAAGCTTGCAATCGCTACAAAGTCCGTATTGGGCAAGGTTTTTCAGAAGAACATGCCCGGGGGCTAATTCCCTTCGACGTGCGCCAACATTGGGTAATGTCAGCCAACGTCCGTTCCCTCATGCATTTGCTAGATCTACGCTGGAAAGCCGACGCCCAATTAGAAGCCCAAAAGCTGTGTGAGGTAATGTGGCCCCACTTCCAGGCCTGGGTGCCTGCGATCGCAACCTGGTATGAAACCACACGACTCAAAAAAGCACGGCTTGCCCCCTAGGGTTTCAACGACTAGAGCCAACACGCCACAGCCGCTCATCCAAGGTCATAACCTTTCAATTCATTAACTTGAATGTACTAGTTCTCAACTTTAATAACCCACCCTAAGAAGCCTTTCAATACCTTTCACAAATAGGCCAATACCAACATCCTCCCCATAGACTTAGGTAGCTGAAATAGGCCTAATGGGGGATGGCATATGGATAGCTCTAACGGTTACATACTCATGCTAGGTCATCGCCTTGGCGCAGACTTAACATTGCAATCGCTTTCAACACAAGTCGAAGGACCTGTTTTTGTTGCCCAGTCAGCAGAGCAAGCCGTGGCCCGTATCGAGCAAGGTATTCCCTACTTGGTGATTCTCTCAGGGACCGATAAAAACTGGGCACCAGCTTTTATCCATCGATTAAGGGAAACGGTAAAACCGCTAGGAACCACTATTGTTGCCTTAACCGAGTCCCATGAACCCAGCTGGTCACCGCAAGAAGAGCATCCAGGCATTGACGGTTTTCTAGTGAAACCTCTCAGCCAAGACGTACTGCATTTACTCGTGGAATCTGCTGTCGCCAAAACGACACTTTAGGCATCATTTAATTTTCTCTGTTGCCGGTTTAAAGGACATACTGATCGGGTCGTGGTTCAAAAAAATCAGATTTTTCCAGTCAGAACTATCCCAAGGCTCAGCAGTATCAAATTTTTAAATAAACAGAAAGCGTTTCCTGTGACTTAGCCCCGTAGTGACCAAATCAATTCATTCCCAGCCCATTAGGCAGTTTAAGTTTTGGCTAGACCAAGACCTACAGAATGGCATGCAGTATCAACATGCCCTTTTTCAACGCATATGTACGTTGGACTACAGCCAACGCCATCAGCTATACCAGCAAGCCAGCCAGTTTGCCCAACAGGGAGCTGACACCTTAGTGACCTATGAACAAAGCTCATGCCACCTTTGGCTAAACCTCAAACATAAGTCAACAAATATTCCCCATCAAACACCCGACTGTTAGCTTATTTAGTCCAGTAAAGAGTTAACACGCCGCCTTTTCAAAGGCCTAATAATTGAACAAAACCAACTTGCGACGCATCATTTTTTATAATTTGAATACAGAAAAAAATTATAATTTATTTTGATTTTGATAGGCAATATTTATGTGTGCATTGATACCGTCTCATAACCATTGAAATCAAAGCAACTGAGCTGAAAGTGGTTCACAGAAAGCTATGGATTTCTGACAACTTGCTGCAATTCCCCTGGGCGTTTTCATATAAAGCATGTTACTACTGTAGAAACACGGATAGACTCCGCAGTCAGTCCAATTTTTTTACATTGGTAGTGATCATTGCAAGCTTTGCTAACTATGGAATCCTTATTCAAGCTGTTAGCAAATGTGTACCCTTGTAAATAGAGGCTCTGTATGGTGAGTAGTCTGTTCACACTATCAAGCAATTCTTTCATCAACCAATAACCCTAATGAATTTCACCCATCAGACTTAACGTCATCTACTGTTGAGCGCATTGGAGTGGAATCACTGGGGTTGATGATTACTGTTTGATATTTTGATCTGTTGCATTGAAGGAATACGAGGAAAGCGGCATGACCCAAGCAAATACTGTTCTTGAGGACTTGAGACCTAGCAATGATCTGGATTCGCTAATCGATCCTGAGGCTGGGAAACCGTTTACAAGTTCCGAGGAAGAGGTCCAGGGTACTAAGGCCGCCAAAACCACCACTCGACGTCGCACAGCATCGGCATCAGCGTCAGCTCAGTCGAAAAAGAAGCACTACACCGAAGACTCTATTCGACTCTATTTACAGGAAATTGGCCGGATTCGTCTGCTCAGAGCTGAGGAAGAAATTGAGCTCGCTCGTAAAATTGCTGACTTACTCGAGCTAGAACGTATCCGTGATGATCTATCCGACGGTATGGACGAAGAACCGGACGATTTGGATTGGGCAGCAGCTGTTGATATGCCCCTTCCCGCATTTCGTCGTCGCCTCCACCTCGGACGCCGAGCCAAGGATAAAATGGTTCAGTCTAATTTGCGCTTGGTTGTTTCCATCGCGAAGAAGTATATGAACCGTGGTCTGTCCTTTCAGGATCTCATCCAAGAAGGCAGTTTGGGTTTGATTCGTGCCGCTGAAAAGTTTGACCACGAGAAAGGTTATAAGTTCTCCACCTATGCTACTTGGTGGATTCGCCAGGCGATCACCCGGGCCATCGCCGATCAGTCCCGCACCATTCGCCTCCCCGTACACCTGTACGAAACTATTTCTCGCATCAAGAAGACAACTAAGCTTCTATCTCAGGAGTTGGGTCGTAAGCCGACGGAAGAAGAAATTGCCACTCGCATGGAAATGACCATCGAGAAGCTACGGTTTATTGCCAAGTCGGCCCAGCTGCCCATTTCGCTTGAAACTCCCATTGGTAAGGAAGAAGATTCTCGCTTAGGTGACTTTATTGAATCGGATGGTGAAACCCCTGAAGATGAGGTTTCTAAGAGCCTTTTGCGTGAGGACCTCGAGGGTGTGCTTAGCACCTTGAGCCCCCGTGAACGTGATGTGCTTCGGTTGCGTTATGGCCTAGACGATGGTCGGATGAAGACCTTAGAAGAGATTGGGCAAATTTTCAACGTCACCCGTGAGCGGATTCGCCAAATTGAAGCGAAGGCCCTACGTAAGCTACGTCACCCCAACCGCAATAGCGTTCTCAAAGAGTACATTCGCTAAATTGGTCAGCTAGGGCTAGCCTTAGCACTTTAAGATTCAGAGATTCAGGCTTGGGGCATGTCCCTAAGCCTGATTTTTTATGGCCTTTTTTAGGCTAAGCCCGTGAAAACATCGCACCAACCTCAAGTATTACAAAAGGTCACTTTCACCCCGTAACCTTCGACACATCAGGTGGACAGAATGTAGGTTTTGTTGGTACTGTTGTTCTCATAGGGGTACGCCTGTTCCCCTACGGTTTATCCTACAAATAGCCCATGGAACCTCTGACTAATGCCCAAGAGGAGCTTTACAATTGGTTAGCTGATTATATTCGTGAACATCAACACTCTCCCTCCATTCGGCAAATGATGCGGGCTATGGGGTTAAAGTCTCCAGCCCCCATTCAAAGTCGGCTTGATCACCTGCGCAAAAAAGGCTATATCGACTGGAACGAGGGTAAAGCTAGAACGATTCGTATTTTGCAGGGGAATGGAGTGCCCATCAAAGGAACCATTGCTGCCGGTTCCATGGTGGAAGCTTTCGCGGACGTGGCGGAGGAACATCTTGATTTATCCTCATTACCGATTAAGTCCCATGATTATGCTTTGAGGGTAAGGGGCGACAGCATGGTTGATGCCCTCATCGATAATGGGGACTTTGTGATTATGCGTCCAGTGGAAGATCCCCAAAATATAAAAGAGGGAACTATTGTGGCGGCTCGGGTGGAAAGTGCCACCACCCTTAAGTATCTCTATCGTCAAGGCAACGATGTGGTGCTTAAGCCTGCTAATCCTAATTATGAGCCCATGGTCTATCCGGCTCAGGAAGTGGATATCCAGGGTCGCCTCCTAGCGGTTTGGCGTAGTCAGGATTTAATTTAGGCTCGTATATTAAGGTGACCTGTTTTGAAGGAGCCTGCATCTAAGCCTCTGGTTTGCGCCTCTGGGTTATTGAGCTAGTCTGTGTCGATCTTGTAGCTGAGTGCCCATAGCTCGAACCACCTGTGAGCGATAAACGCTTTAGATGGCCGCAGCTATGGGCGTAGCCAATGGCTGAATGTATTTAGCCGTTGGCTATAGGCTGGCAAATCGGATTATTACGTCTAATTTCCAGGTCTTTGCTCTACTAAACTAGAGGCACACGGGATTGGGCACAGACTCTTATGGTGAATTTATTAGGAGGACCTTGGTGGCGGGGTTTTGCGATCGCACTGTTACTCTTCATCAGTCTCGGACTCAACAGCTGTCAGCAGCTATCCCCACAGCCGCCCAATCCCCACAGCACTCACATCTTAGAATTCGTTCCTAAGCAAGCCCTATTGGCGGCAGTGGTAGACACCACCGTAAAACCAGGAAAAAAATGGCAAAGTTCGCCCCTAACCGAGACCCTATCCCAAACCATAGACTCATTCTTCAGCCCCCTAGCCATTAATCCCAGCAAAGACATTCGCCCTTGGTTAGGCAGTAACCTTGCCATTGCCATTACCGATCAGGATCTAGATCGAAATCAAAACAACGGTCGCCAAACCGGTTACCTCTTGGTAGCCGATACAGCTGACGATGAAAGACTGCGGGAATTTTTAGAACTATTTTGGCAGCGTCAAACCATCGCTGGCAGCCATCCCGTTTTAACCGAAGGCAGCGGTGTACCAATTATTTCAGGCCCATTGGCCCAGTTGCCCCAGGGAACACAACAGCTAGCAACCGCAGTTGTAGGGGGCAATACCCTACTTGTGGCCAACGATGTCAAAGTATTACGTCAGAGTCTTCGAGTGGCCCAAGCACCCGCTTTACAAATTTCAGAACAGCTCTCGGAGCAAGACTGCTGTACCCCGGTCTGGATTAACCTCCACATTCCAGACCTAATCGACTGGCTAGGACTAGCCACACCCACCGCTCAAAAATTACTGTCATCCCCCCAGTTACAGCAACTAAGTGCAACCGCCGCGCTGCGACCACAACAGCTAGAAATCAACACCCGACTCACAGCCTTAGGAAACCATGGGCCGAAACCAGG
>CALHGI010000019.1 GCA_938029995.1 uncultured cyanobacterium
GATGAATTGGAAAAAGGCCCCATGGCGATGGATGGGGTCATGCATTGCCTGGGGGAAATGCTAACCGTGCTGGCCGCTGTCCATGGCCAGAATGTCATCCATCGAGATATTAAACCCAGTAATATTTTGTGTCGACAGGGAAGCCCAGGGACTAGGGGACAGCTGGTGCTAATTGACTTTGGGGCCGTTAAGGCCCTCCAGGCATCGCCTGGTCAGCAGCCCTCTAACCCCACGGTTGCCATTGGCTCCCTGGGCTATATGGCCCCCGAACAGCAGTCCTCCCGCCCCTGTTTTGGCAGCGATCTATACGGATTGGGTATGGTGGTGCTCCAGGCCCTTTCCGGCCGCCACCCCATGGGCTTTGATCCACCCGCCTCCTGTGGCCGGGTGGGGGTATCGGTGCCCGATCACCTGGCCCAGTTTATTGATCGACTGGTGCATTTAGACCACCGAGAGCGCTATGGCAGCGCCATCGAAGCCCTACAGGTATTTCAACAATTGGCCTCGGCCCCCGGCGGGGGAGCCCCGGCGGGGGGCAATGGGGCTACGCTGCCGCCCTTAACTAGGCCCTTTCCTAGACAGACTGTTTCTCCTGGGGAGACTTCTCCCCCGTTTTCTCCCTTAGGAAAGGTGCCTTCAGGGGCTTCCCCAGGCTTGTCGCCGCCTGTCTATTCCCACCAAAGCTATCGCAACCGCCAAGCTCTCCTAAACAAAGTACGCCGTTTCTGGATTGAGGGCGTCCTCGACCGGTCCCTCCATGGCCAAGTGCTATTGACCCTTGGGTTAGAGGAACGGCCCGAGGCGATTGCACCGCCTTGGCACATCACCTATGCCACTACGGGGCAATGTCCCCAACCCCTACCGGCGGGGACCCAGGCCAGCGATGTCTTTAAGGCCATTGGCGAAGGTCGCACCCTGCTGATTTTGGGGGAACCGGGGGCGGGCAAAACCACCACCCTGCTGACCCTGACCCGCCAGCTTTTGGACTGCGCCCAGGACCATCACCGACTGCCGGTGGTGTTTAATCTCTCATCATGGCTCCATGAGCCCATGGAGCAGTGGCTGGTCAAAGAACTCAACAGTAAGTATCAGATTCCGAAGGCCATTGGTCGGCGCTGGGTTGAAGAACAACAGCTGCTGCTGTTGCTGGATGGTTTGGATGAAGTTGCCCCAGACCGTCGAGAGGCTTGTGTTGCCACCTTAAATCAGTTTCACCGGGACTATGGCCCCGAAATGGTGGTGTGTAGCCGCATTCGAGACTATGAAGCTCTGTCCCAACGATTGCAGTTTCAGGCGGCTGTGTATCTGCGCCCCCTGACTGATGGGCAGATTTTGGCCTATTTGAACCGGGCTGATCGGGGGCTGACGGGCCTGAGGTCATTGTTAGAGAAGGATTTGGCGATCCAAGATGCCAATACTTCCCTGATGGCGTTGGCCCGCTCCCCCCTGATTCTAAATATCATGGTCCTCACCTACCAGGGAGTATCTCCGGAGGAGATTTTGCCCCAGGAGCGGCCCTTGTCAGAGCTGCGTTCCCAATATCCACAACAGCTGTTTGATGCCTACATTCAGCGCATGTTAGACCGTCGTCCCAGTGGCCATAAGGACCCTCTCTACAGCCCAGACCAAATCAAAGGCTGGCTAACATCCCTGGCTCAACACCTGGTGAGCACCTCCCAGACGGTATTTTTAATTGAGCGCCTCCAGCCGGATAGGCTGTCTCCTAACCAACGACGGGTCTATGTGGCCGGACTGTGGTGCAGTTTTTTTGCGATCGCAACCCTCCTGGGTTCCCCGGTACTGGCCCATGATCGGTTATTGCTCGGGGTATTTTTCGGCAGTGTGATTTGCAGCCGCATCTTTGGCGTCAACCGCATCACCCCCGCCGAGACCCTACGGTGGTCCTGGAAACAGGCCCGCAACAATCTGCTGTGGGGGATATCCCTAGGGCCATTGCTGGGGTGGTGTCTTAAAGTGGGGTTTGGCTTCCTCTTTGGCGACAGTGTTTGTCTGCTCAATGGCAAATGTTTGGCCAACCATAGCCTGATTGGTCTGTCCTTTGGTGCCACCCTGGGGCTTACATTTGGTCTAATTCGGGGCCTTAGCGGTAAACATATCGGCAATACCAGTCAGCCCAATGCAGGTATTTGGCAATCGGCCCGCAACTCCACCCTATTTGCCCTAGTGGCCATGGTCACCCTCTTTATACCGGGGTTTCTCCTGGGCAATACCAAAGCCTCATTTTGGGCGACCACAGGTCTGGCCTTTGGCTTTGCCGCAGGGGGTGGAGAAGCCCTAATTAAGCATGGCCTATTAAGACTGATTTTGACCTGTAGCGGCGCTATCCCTTGGAACTATAGTAAATTTCTAGACTATGCCACCAACCGTATTTTTCTACAAAAAGTGGGGGGCGGCTATCTGTTTATCCACCGCTTATTGCTGGAACACTTTGCATCCCTAGAAGACGAGCGTCGTCCCGTGGCTATTCGTTACAAAACCAGTCGTCAAAAATAGGGCGAAAACATGGCCCGAGCGGGGCCATTGAGTGTCTGCGAGTCCTGACGTGAACCATCCCTGGGGGCCCGTATTTCAAACCGTACGAGATCGCAAAACGCTTTGGCCATGGACGCAATCAACCACTGCATCAATTCAGGGGCTGGCCATGAAAACAGTGTATTCTGATACAGAACTTATTTTAATAAATCTGCATGTACTCTACTATGTTTCTTCTAATGGGAGCCCTGCTGGTTGTGATCGTAGTAGTTTCGATTGTATTGTCTAAATTTAACTAGTGGTCTGTCAAGACTAAGATTTAGGATGAGGCTAGTGAAAAGTAAAGAGTCAAAAGTGAGGTCGAGTCATGCCTTACCCTTTACTCTCCATCAACATCCAACCCTAATTTTTAGCTTTGACGCTGCACTAGGGCCCTTTTCCAGGGTTTCGTTTTGAAATTCTCCATGGGTTGAAAAGCCCCATTGCCGGGGTTATGGGGATGTTGTTTCTAACAAGTATTCAAAATTAGGAATCTTTGTCAACATCTTGATCTCAGTGGCACAGACATTCTGCACCAGGGCAATGCTGCGTTCGCGCTGTTCTCCAGGGGGTAGGGTTTTTAAAATGCTGGTCACAATGTCTAATTTGATCACAGCATCCCTTAGATGTTGTCGTATATCTGTTAACAAATTAGCCTGATCGTTGTTAAGACCCGTTCGGAACTCTTGAACTTCCTGCTGTAGGGTCGTTAGCTGACTATGGTTGAGCTGGGATTGGGAGTCGGCTTGTTTTTGTAAACGGGTCTCAACGGCAGAGAGCACATCTGAACGGGTAAATGGCTTAGTGAGATAATCGTCCGCTCCCAACACCATGCCCCGACGAATATCGCCCTTATTGGCCAGGGCCGTTAGAAAAATAAACGGAATCGTCAAGGTCTTAGGTTCTTGTCTTAGGCCTTGTAATACATCATAGCCGTCGAGTTCAGGCATCATCACATCGCAGATGATCAAATCTGGATTGTGCTCAAT
>CALHGI010000020.1 GCA_938029995.1 uncultured cyanobacterium
CTGACGCAACTGAGGGTGAGCCAGGACCACTTAATGCGGGGTTGCTCGAGATTGGGTTCTTGGGGATATTGCATGGGACAAAGATTAGTAGAAGTATAAAAAGGCACGTATATCTCAAGTTAAATGTGCCCTCCTGGTTTAGCGGACTACCGTTGGCCGCCAGGATTCACCATAAGTTCAGGAATGGCTCTGCCAAGGGGCGGTTGCGGGTACTTTTACCAAGGCCGATCGATTGATGGCTCCGAAATTACCCTGAGACTTCGCAACCGGTTGATAATGGCGGCTAATTCATGGCGGCGGAATTCACTAAGATCAGCCATGGGGTAGGGGGTGAGGGCATCAAAGTCCTGCCTCCCTACCCAGGTCATGATGTCGTCGAGGAGATCTTGCAGGAGGTGGGGACGCTTTTGTTGTTGCCAGGTAAGAATGGCATGGGCTATTGCCCTGGCCTGGTTGGGCTCGATAAGTTGTTCAATGCCCCGCAGATCAATATCTTCTAGACCCAGGGTCAAGGTGGTCAGTCGCTGGGTTTTAACCTTGGCGCTTTTTTTACGACCGGTATCAAATTGGGGCAGCTGAAGATGGCGCTGGGTGATGGTGCCAAAATGTTGTCCCCCTTCTCCCTGACGTTCGCTAGGGTGCTGGGCGGCAATGGCTTTGGCCTGAACGGTCACATCCTGGGCAAGGTAGTTGTCTAGGGCAATAACATGATCGGCAACTTCGAAATAGTCGCCGCTGCCCCCCATGACTAGGACCGTAGAAATGCCATGGTCACTGTAAAGCTGTCGAACCTTGTCGATAAATGGGGTAATGGGCTCTTTATCTTTGGCAATGAGGGTTTGCATGTTGCGATCGCGAATCATCAAATTCGTCGCCGCCGTATCCTCATCAATCAGCAATACCTTAGCCCCGGCCTCAATCGCCTCTAAAATATTGGCCGCCTGAGAGGTACTGCCACTGGCATTGGTGGTGCTAAAAACCCGGGTCGACAGCCCCTGGGGCAATCGATCAATAAAAGGAGAAATATCCACCCCCGTCACACTGCGCCCATCCTCCGCCCGAATCTTAACCGTAGCTCCATCGGCCACCACCCGTTCTCGACCATCGCCGGGAATGTGATTGTAAGCACCATGGGCAATAGCTTTGAGCACCGTAGATTTGCCATGGTATCCCCCACCGACAATCAGGGTTACCCCGGTGGGAATTCCCAGTCCGGTGATGGGTCCCCCATGGGGGGTTAGGAGGGTTACCTCTAAAGCCCTAGGCGCCTTAAAAGGAACAGCCTTCGGCAACGGCTGTGGATCAACACCGCTACACCGGGGTAACACTGAGCCATTGGCAATAAAGGCCACCAGGTTGTGTTCAGATAGCTGTGCCCTGAGGGCATTGGCATCTTCCACCGTGGCCATGTGCTGGTCCACCGCCGACCGCCAGCTGGGCTGATAGTACAGGGTGGAGGTCACTAGCTGGGGTAAGTCCTCAGTCAGCAAATGCCGCGCCGCCTGACCGGCGATCCGCCGCCCAAAGGCAGGCAGCCCCACCCCTAGCCTTAGCTCAATGCCCTCCGAGGTAACCTGCACTGCCGTGCGAGCCAAAACCACTTGACTGGTGGGGGCCATGATCAGCCGGCCGCTCTTACCGGACCCTCGGTTCTGCTCAACCTGGGGAATAGCCTGCATAATTTGTCGGTGCAGAAAATCTGCTAAGACCACGCACCGAGTGGGGCTATGCCAATAATCCTGGGGCCATTGACCTTGCCCATGGCTAACCCAAATGCTGACCCGACTGGGGGCGGCAAAGGGGTCCCCCTGCACATGGGCCAAGGTGAAATTGAAGTCAGCAAAGGCGTAGTCACCCTTAAGGCCTTTGTAAGCGGAGTAGCTACGGCCATCCAGCTTTTCTAATTGTTGGGCCAAAAACTTTTGCGTCAGGGCGGGTTGTGACGTCATGGATGCGGTAGGGGCTGAAAGCCATCATGATCTTACGGCGAAAGCCGGTTTTCCTAGCCCCCCAAATCCGCACAAGGACTGCAATGCCAGCAATACAGGCAATTGTGACAGCAATCACAGGGGTATGTGCTGAACATCATCAGCCAGCACTAGGGGTGTCACTTAGTTAAATCGAGACTTCATGAATACTGAGTATATAGAGGTGTAACCACATAACCCATGGCTAATTTGTCGCTCCGCTCCTGCTGCCCAAAGTTCATCAAGTCTGCCCTCGCTTTGCTCAGCGCTACATTACTCAGTAGCCTAACGCCCCTGACAGTTTCTGCGGATTCCTTAGCCAGTACACCACTATTGGATGGCATTTACCTATATGAGCAACAGACAGTAACCGCTCAACCTGGCTCTATCTATATGGTGTTTGAAGTAACCGGCCGTCGCACCGTTGGTGGGTTCTACATGCCAAGTTCTTCTTTTGATTGCTTTAGTGGTGATATTTCGTCCACTAGCCTAGACCTAATGGTGATCGATAGTTACGAGCAAACCAGCCATCCCTACTCTCTGCCCGTAGCCCCCACATTCACGGCAGGTCCGGCGACAACAGAGTTTAGCATTGAAGGATTTACCTCCATTAGTGACCTGTCAGATGTCGATCAGAATGTTTTAGAAACTTGTCAGAACGTACAAGCTGACATTATTTAAGTTTGCCCCTGGGCAATTAGCCCATGGACAGGTCACGAATACTGACGGGTGATTTACCCAGCTAAAAATTAGTTAACTGTTATTTATCAAATGGAGCATCCCATTCGCTCCTAAGGAGTTTGGTTAGCTTTATTTTTTACTCCTGACAGAATATTAATGGGCCTTAGCTAATCGCTGGGCAAATAGCTATGGTCGGTTTTGTTTTTATTAGAAAAAAGTCGATCTTCATCAGCCCCTGATTCAGATCCCGTCCCACGGTCTGTTTCTCAAAAGCAGGTGAGGGGCCGATTTCTTTATCAATCTTTTATCCACGTTGCGTAGATGTGGAGATTGCATGCCCGTTTGTTGATGGACCTATAAATTCCTTTATCCTTCGGGCAAACTGAAACCATATCCGTTGGTTTTAGGCCTATACGGGTTGCCCCCCTATCCAACTTCGGCTCTCCAGACTGTCGGGATGCCTCGAAGATGGGTATATTTTTATTACATAGTTAAAAATCTTAATGTCTGAAGTAATCTTGGTTAACACCAAGTTATTCAACTTATCTATAGGTTTCGGCTCCATATCCTGGCAGAGGTCCATAAAACATGTTTGAACATTTCACCAATGCGGCAATTGCGGTGATCATGCAAGCCCAGGAAGAGGCAAGACGCCTGGGGCACAACTTCGTTGGCAGTGAGCAACTGCTCCTCGGAATTGTGAAGGAAGGTTCTAGTATCGCCGCTCGGGTGCTCAGCGATTTTGGGGTCAATCTGGCTAATTCCCGTGCCGAGGTGGAGTCTATTATTGGTCGTGGATCTGGTAATGGCCCTACCGAAATCCCATTTACACCCAAGGTTAAACAGGTTTTTGAGCAGGCGTTTCAAGAGGCGCGCAAACTGGATCATCCCTACATTGAGCCAGAACATCTATTACTCAGCCTGACGCAAAACGTGGAAAGCGTTGCCTATCGGGTGCTGAATAATTTAGGGGTGGACCCTAACCAGGTACGGACGCAGCTTATTCGCACCATTGGTGAGGTGTCGGCTATTCCCGCCGGGGGTGGACGGTTACGGGACGATGAAAAATCGAGAACAGCGGCCAAGCGAGGCGGTGTCCTGGCTGAATTTGGAACTGACCTGACTGAGTTGGCAGCGGCGGGTAAACTCGACCCGATGATTGGTCGCGCCCAGGAAATTGAGCGGGTGGTGCAAATTTTGGGTCGCCGCACGAAGAATAACCCTGTGCTGGTTGGGGAACCAGGGGTGGGTAAAACTGCGATCGCAGAAGGCCTAGCCCAACGCATTGTTAACCAAGATGTGCCCGAAGCCCTATTTGATCGCCGGGTGATCAGTCTTGATCTGGCGATGTTAGTGTCTGGCACCCGCTTCCGGGGCGATTTTGAAGAGCGCCTTAACCAGGTCATGGCGGAGGTACGTGAGGCCCAGAACATTATTCTGGTGATTGATGAGATTCACACCCTAGTGGGTGCGGGGTCCCTAGAAGGCAGCATGGATGCGGCGAACCTGTTGAAACCCGCCCTCGCCCGTGGTGAGCTGCAATGTGTCGGAGCCACCACCTTAGAAGAGTATCGCAAGTATATCGAAAAGGATGCGGCCCTAGAGCGTCGCTTTCAGCGGGTCGTGGTCAACCCCCCATCCGTGCAAGATACCCTGGAAATTTTGGTGGGTCTGCGAGGGCGCTATGAGCAATTCCACCACCTTTCCATTACGGATGAAGCCCTAGAAGCCGCTGCCACCCTAGCGGATCGCTACATCAACGACCGCCATTTACCAGACAAGGCCATTGACCTGATTGATGAAGCGGGTTCACGGGTGAGACTGCGCTATGCCCAAAAAATCCCCGCTGGGGAAAAGCGTACGGCCCTACGCCAGGTGCAAACAGAGATTATGCAGCTGATCGAAAGTCAGTCCTATAACCAGGTGGGTGAACTGTGCTCTAAAGAGCAGGGACTTTTGGCGGAGTTACTCCCCAGCGATACCCCCCATCCAGCGGTGACCGATGAAGATATTGCCGACATCGTTGCCTCTTGGACTGGGGTGCCCGTGAGCCGTTTGACCGAGTCTGAATCTGCCATGATTCTGCATTTGGAAGACACCCTCCATGAACGGGTAGTGGGCCAAAATGAAGCGGTGGAAGCGGTGTCTAAGGCGGTACGCCGTTCCCGTGTGGGCATGCGCAACCCCGATCGTCCCATGGCCAGCCTGATCTTCTCTGGCCCTACGGGTGTGGGTAAAACCGAACTGGCCAAGGCCCTAGCGGCAGCGGTCTTTGGTTCGGAAGAGGCCATGATTCGCATCGACATGTCAGAGTTTATGGAACCCCAGTCCACCTCTAAGCTGATTGGTTCGCCTCCGGGCTATGTGGGCTATGACGAGGGTGGACAACTGACCGAAGCAGTGCGACGTAAGCCCTACACCGTTATTCTGCTAGATGAAATTGAGAAGGCTCATCCCGATGTCTTCAACCTACTGTTGCAGTTGCTGGATGATGGTCATCTGAGTGATTCTAAGGGACGCAAGGTGAGCTTTAAGAACACCTTGATTATCATGACCTCAAACATCGGGTCTAAGGTGATTGAAAAAGGTGGCGGTGGACTGGGCTTTGAGCTGAGCCTTGAGGATGAAATGACCTCGCGCTATAACAACATTCGCAACCTGGTGAACGAAGAAATGAAACAGTTCTTCCGACCCGAGCTGTTGAATCGGATTGATGAAATTATCGTCTTCCGGCAGTTGATTAAGTCTGAAGTGGCTCAAATTGCGGATATTCTGCTGGCCCAGGTGACCGGACGTTTGGCTGAGCGTGCCATTACGTTAGAGACCACCGAGGCCTTCAAGCAGCACCTGATCAATGAGGGCTATGACCAAGCCTATGGAGCCCGTCCCATGCGTCGAGCAATTTCTCGATTAATTGAGGACCCCCTAGCGGAAGCCTTGCTCACCGGCGCAATTACTGACGGTGATACGGCAGTCTTTGACCTGGATGACACCTCTAAGGTGGTGGTAAAGTCCGCTAAGCAGCCTGCTTTAGTGGGGGTTAGGGGCTAGTTAGGCGTTTTCTTAACGACCACTGCCACCTAAAGGTTTTATCGAGCATCTATAGCTGAAACTATGGGGGCTGCAAGCGAGAACCCTCGCTTGCAGCCCTATTTTTATTGTCCCTCCATGACCTCAATTTGCCTCACCGCCGTCATGGCCGCATAGCTGACCCCAGCGGTGCCTTCGCCGGGGTGTACGCAATCCCCCACCAGCCAAAGCTTAGGAATGGGGGTACGGGTGGCAAAGCCAAAGGGGCCAAAGGTGGATAGCCGCTGACCAATGCCGCCGACCATACCTTGGTGACGGGCGGTATAGCGCTCGAAGGTGCGGGGGGTACCGGACTCGGCATGGATAATATTCCCTGGGGCTAAGTTGAAAAACTGGCCAAGTTTTGAGATCGCAGCCGTCTCATAGTCCGCCTTTAGCCCGTCATAGTCATTGCACTTTTGCCATGCCTGCACATCCGTAAATGACGATGCAACAATGGTGGCCGTCCCCTCGGGGGCACGCCCATCCCCCGGTCGACTCACCGACACAAACAGAGAGTTATTTTCACCAATGGGACCGTCATAGTCATAGAGAAACTGCAAATGGGGTGGGCAATCCTGGGGTACGGCAGCCTGGTCCACCCCGAGGTACACCACAAAGGCCCCCGACGAAGGCACCAGCTTATCCACCCGTTGTTGATAGCCCTTGGGAGTTTGGCTGCCTAGCAACGTCGTTAGGTTTTGCACCGTAACGTTAGCCACCACATGGTCCGTCGGCTCCAACCATGTATCACCCGTTTTTTGCTGGCGAATACGCACAAACCGAGGCCGCCCCCCCTCCAGCGGAATGTGATCAGCCGCATGCCCCAACAAAACCTGACCACCAAACTCAGTAATGGCCTTGACCAGGGCATCACTCAACACCTGCATACTGCCCTGGAGATGGAACAATCCCAGGGGAGCTTGGGACACCCCTAGGGCCGTAGCCGCATATAGCAGGGCCGTATCGTCAGCCCCCACCTGGGAATAAAGCTTAAGTTGGAGATCCAAAAAGGTTTTCAGCCTGCGATTGCCATAGAGACCGTACCCTTTGAGCACCTGACCCACGGTGGAGAAGGTGTAGGGCACCGTCAGCAACGTATCAGGACGCAGCGAATTGCTTAACTGCCAAGCGTCCCACAGATTACGCGGCGGCAACACCGGCTGTCGAGCCTGAAATCGCCAACTATAGCTAAATAAATCGCTCAGCTTTTGCCAAAAAGGCTCACTGCCTGGAAATTGTCGTTGCCGTTCCGCCTGCCACCGTTTAGGGTCGCGCCACACGCTAATGGGGGTGGTTTCCCCCGGCAAAAAGACAGCACAGGCCGGATCGCAATGCTCAGCCTCGGGCAGATCTAATCCTAATTCTGAGAGAATTTGATGGTGAATGCCGCCGGGTTCTAAACCAGCCACTTGGGTCGCCCCGACATCAAACGTAAACCCTCGACGACGAAACGTAGAAGCACAGCCCCCTGGCACCATGGCTTGTTCCAGAACACAAACCTGATAACCCCGCTTGGCCAATAGGGCCGCCGCCGTCAAACCACCAATGCCAGCCCCAATGACGGGGGCATTGCATCATCGCAATACAAGGCACCGAGTATCCACGCCTGGGTTGCGGCGAATATGGCGACACAATTCGAACGACCTCTGGGAAGCGTCGTTGTTGGGCCAGC
>CALHGI010000021.1 GCA_938029995.1 uncultured cyanobacterium
GGATTGGTACAGGGTCTGCATAAAGCTTGCAGAATCTTTGCGCAGGTCGTCATAGAGAAAGACATCGATGCGGCTGCGGCCGCACACATCCATAAAGTGCCTGAGGGATTCGGTGTATTTTCCCTTGAGCAACACATGGGAAGATTCGCCACGACTACGCACCTGCTCCGCCAGGGGCGTTTGTTTGCCAACGGCATCACGCATGTGCATCAAATAATCGGAAAAGGCCCGTTGCACCGGATTTCGAAGCACGGCGATCAGCTTAGCCTGCGGTAGCCGGGTTTGGATTTGCTCAGCGGCGAACTGGTGGTGAAACAGATAGTTGGGGGAGGCTTCCCCCAGGGCGATATGGGCATCAGTGGCTTTAGCAAAGAGTTGCTGATAGTCGTCCCAGGTGATGATGCCGTCTTTTTTACGCTGTTGCACATCCGTTGGCGCCTGGGCCCAGTCCCGTTCAAAGAAATTCGTTTCTTTGACAGGGCTCATATATATCTGGGGATGTTGTTTCAGGTAGGAATAGATCGATGTTGTGCCTGCTTTTTGCACACCGATAATCAGGAATGTGGGGGGGCGCTGGGCGGTTGTTGACTTAACACCCAGGGAGGCATGGGGATTAGGGTTAACAGTCATCGTAGGTTGGGAGCTAGGGGCAAAAGGCTACGGGCTAGTTGCATCGTACTTCTGTCAACTGGGAAACGCCTACCGTTTGGATAAAATTTCTTTAAATCATTTTTTTAAATCAATTGATCGATGCCCTTGGCGATATCCAAGGGAGAGGCTACACCAACGTTGAGGCTGGGGCCGGTTAGCGATCCTCGGATGTTAGGGGCATTTTTTCCCCCACAGAGGCTAGGGCCTGTTGGATAAATTGCTGCACAATTTGATCGCGGCGGTTGAGCTGATAATGTTTTTCCACGACGGCTTGTATGCCGCCATCGCCCCATTCTTGCTGGTTTTCAAAGTAGTCGACAAAGCTTTTGCCAGCAATGCGGGTGAGGTAGGCGGCGCTGACGCCCTGTAACAGTTTTCCGGCCACGACGGTGGCTAAGTTGGCTTGTAAGCCTACGGTTAAGAGTTTGAGGGCTCCTTTTACTAGGCCCAAACTGCCCATGGTTTTGGCTAGGGACATGGCTAAGGTGCGGGCATCTTCAATGCTAACGGCGATGCCATAGGCTTGGCCCAGTTCCACCACCATTTGGGTGTTGACGGCGGCGGTGGCTAGCATGTCTATGACCGGCAGGGGGGTGGCGGCTAGAACCCCTGCCCCAATCCACTGGTAGCGGTCGATAATGGCTTCGGCCTTTTGCTGGCGTTGTTGACTGATGAGCTGTCGAGCTTCCAGGCTCAGGCGCTGGGATTGTAACAGAATGTTGTTGGCGATCAGGTCCCGGCCTTCGGCCCGCAGGATGGCGATGATCCGGTCGACGAGGGCTTGGATCTCGGGGGTGGGGATATCCTTGGGGTGGGCTGCGATCGCAACCACATCTTTAATCTCCATCCGTTGGGCCACCCGCTGTCGCAAGCGGTCCACCAACAGCTCCACCTCATCATCGGCATACCGATCTGTTTTGTTCAACACCAATAGGGTGCGCTTACCCACCGTCAGCAGCTGCATCAAAATCTCATACTGGGCTCGGTGCAGGTCATTATCCACCACATACAGAAGTAAATCTGCCTGGGTGGCCAGTTCTCGACTAACCTGGTCCGTTCCCCCCGCATCCAACAAACCTGGACTATCACTGAGAATAATTTCCCCATCAATGGCCGGAATCGCCACCCGATAGTCCTGTTGATGAGTTGTCGTACCTTTGGTAACGGCGGTTTCCCCTGCCATTTCCCCCATCAGGGCATTCGCCAAGGACGTTTTGCCCACCGAGCCACTGCCCACAATGACCAAATGGAGCCGCTGCCGTTCAAACGCATGGGTCACGGTTTTAGCCCGCTCCAATAACGCCTGGCGAGCCACCTCATCTTCAACTTGGCCCAGCTGCTGGTCCAGACTTTGTAAATGACTAACCGCAGCTTCATTGGTGGTTTTGGGCAATGGCGGGGGCTGGGGTCGGCGGCGGGGACGTAAAAACAGCCAGCCGTAATAGGCAACCACCCCAAGTGCCCCCAGCATCAGTAGCACCACTACCGTAGTGATTGCCTGGGCCATCCATGGATTGACGTTCGCTAGACCGGCATATAGCGTCCCCAATGTACTGGTGAGCCACAGCAACAAACCGAGCACAATCAAAACCGCCACAGCGATGATTAAAGGTCGCCTCATATAGATATCACGTTCCTAAAATGAAGCTGCCAATTTTTCACTGGAGCCAGCATAGCGTCTTACTATACACAAGGTGGATCAGTGCCGCCAATTGTTGCTAACCAAGGACACTCTTACTATCCCATGGGAATATTTGATCAAGTAATGGGAGCTATCCAGGATCCCAATCGCGAAGCCAGCATCGGTCAACTTGGCCAAATTGTATCGATGGCCCAGCAAGTTGCCCAGTCTAATAATGCCAATAGCTCATCCACTCAGCAGGCGGCTTCAGTCGTGGGTGGGTTTGTGCAATCGGCCCTGCGGGAAAAACAACAAACCCAAGGCATGGATGCTGTACTTGACCTGGTGAAGCAAGGCACCACCGATGGTGCTGGAGTCCTGCCCAAACTGTTTAACCAAACTCAGCAAACTGAAATGGCTGCAGCGGTGGCCCAAAAGACAGGCCTGGATGCGAGTCAGGTTATGGTCATGCTGCCCATGGTGATTCCCATTGTGATGAAGTTTCTGAATCAGGGGTCTGCCAAAGCGGGCAAGCAGGCCGAGGGCAATCCCTTGGTGAGTGCATTTCTTGACAGCGATGGCGATGGCGATGTGGACATGGGCGACATGTTAAAAATGGCCGGTCGGTTTATGTAAGGACCATAGTCCAGGGGAGTTAAGGTCAAGAAAATTCACCTTCACCACCCTGGGCTTCTCAAGCTGTGCTGGACCTGTATAGTGCTTTTAAAGGGGGCCGTTTTCTGGAGCACTATCCATGGGTAGCAATAAAAAACGTAATCGCTGGGACTGGTTAAGTGCCGAAAGTTTTTTGCACGGCATTGATGGCTTAGAAACAATCGTTTCTAAGCTGTTGTCCATTGCCATGCTCGTCGTGATCGTCGTGATCATGGTTGACTTGGCACGTTTTTTGGCGGTGGCGCTACTGGAACCGAGTCCCGCCGGTTTTTTTAAAAGTACCCTCAGCGAAATTTTCGGTTTATTTCTGAGCGTACTGATTGCGTTAGAGATTTTAGAAAACATCACCGCCTACCTGAAAAAACATGTGGTGCAGGTGGAGCTGGTGATTGTTACATCCTTAACCGCCGTAGCCCGTAAAATCATCATTTTGGACTTGGAAAAGGTGACGGGGGTTAGTTTGATCGGCTTGGCAATATCGATTTTAGCGTTGTCAATTAGCTACTGGATTGTGCGCAACATCCATAACTAGCCCTAGAATGGATTCTTTGGGGCTTGGCCTATGGGCACCAAACTATAATGCTCAGCCTTCCTTGAACATAGGAAAGCTGAGCATAGGATGTAGAACAAACCTCTACCCAGGCGTTGGCTGAGGCAGATTGTCTAAACTAGGGAGGCCTCTTTCCCCTCACCCACGCTACCCAAAATCTCGGGGGCAACCTCAAAGTCTTCAGCCACCAAGCGTGCCGTCATCTTCGCCGACATCATCACACTGGGCGTCCCTGCCCCTGGCTGTGTCCCCGCCCCTACCATATAAAGGTTTGTAATATCCTCACTCCGATTATGGGGGCGGAACAATGCCGACTGCACCAACAGGGGCTCAGGCCCAAACGCATTACCGATGTAAGCATCCAACGTATGCTCAAAGTAGTCCGGCGTAATATAGCTGCAATGTACCAAACGCTCCTTGATGTTAGGCAAGTAGCCCCGCTCATCCATAAACGCCAGCACTTGGTCTTTGAGTTTCTCACCCATCTCATCCCAATTAATGCCAGAACCATTGTGGGGAACAGGCACCAAAATATAAGCCGCATGGTGCCCTGGGGGAGCCAGGGACGGATCGGTCAAGGTGGGTAGGTGGATGTATTGAGAATAATCCTTGGGCATAATCTTGCGCCCAAAGATATCTTTTAGGAGTTCCTCATAGCGAGGGCCCAAAATGATGGAGTGGTGCCGTAGTTTGGCGTCTTCATTACCATCGGCCTTGAAGCCCAGGTACATTACAAAGGCCGACATGGACTGTTGGGTCAGCTTCACCCGCAGGTCACTATTCCAGAAGCGATATTTGGGGTCAATCATTTTGCCATAGGTGGTGGCCCAGTCGGCATTAGAAACAACCGCATCCGCCGCCATTACCGTATCGTTAGCCAGGGTAATGCCTTTAACAATTTTCTGGCCGTTCTCTTTCTCGACATTGATTTTGTTAACTTTGGTGTTGTAGAGAATTTTGCCCCCCAACTCCTCAAACTTTTTCACAAAGCCGCTGACCAGGGCGCCGGTGCCCCCCATGGCAAAGTGAATACCCCAGGTGCTTTCCACAAAGTGAATCATGGCGTAGATGCCAGGGACGGAGAGGGGATTACCCCCCACCAATAGGGGTTCAAAGCTAAAGACCTGACGCAGTTTGTCACTCTTGAAATACTTGCTAGTAAAGCTAAACAGGGTACGTACCGCATCTAACTTGAGCAGGGCGGGCACCACTCGCAACATGGAGCCTACGGTGCCAAAGTGGGTATAGCCCAACTCTAAAAAGCCCTGATCAAAAACGGCCTTCGCCGCCGCATGGAATCGCCGATAGCCCTCATAATCACCAGGCTCACCCAGTTCTAAAATCTGTCGGCGAGTATTTTCTGGGTCGCTGTCGTAGTCAAAGAAGGTGCCGTCATCAAAGTAGATGCGGTAGAAGGGCAGGACCGGCACAATTTTGACGTAGCGACTGGTGTTGGGACCGCCGGAAACGCCAGACTTAATGCGCTTACTTTCGTCCACAATCTCTTCTGGGAAGTCGGGCAGGGCTAGGGCTGAGCGATCGCGCTCCAGGGAGAACAACTCTTCAATAAAGTGGGGCACCGTAATCACCGTTGGCCCCATGTCAAAGGTAAACCCGTCGGCCTTGCGGACATAGGCACGACCACCGGGGGCATCCAACATTTCCACAATGGTGGTGTTAAAGCCCAAACTCTGGAGACGGATGCCCATGGCTAATCCACCAATCCCAGCTCCGATCACGATGGCCTGCTTACGACCCATATCCAACTCCTGTCCCAATGTAACGAACACTTAATATTTCTAGTATTGTAACGTTCTAAGGTCTTCCCACTAGCCCAACTCAAATGTAGTGATGCCGAAAATTTGATTGAGCGGCAATTTTGGATCTTTCAGGGTATACATTCGCGCTGTTTCAAATTTATGATCCATGGCATATCGTTCCACCAGGGCCACGGCCGCTTCATTGCCCTGGGGCACATCCAAATAAAACGAACTTCCCTGGGGGACCCGAGCCCTTAAATCTCGAAAGAGTTCATCTGCAATGGGGGCCGTGTTGGCAAATAGGGGACCTATCTTGTGGCCATTTTGGCTAGGTCGTAGGACCCCATAGCCCACCAGGGCTTGTTCCTGAATTATCCCAACGGCATGACTACCCGGCTGAGTAATCCAGCAGCGTGTAAATTGGCCCCGTTCCCCTGGAAAAAAGCGTCTGTCATATGCAATGACCGTCTCCGTTGGCACCTGGGCTAAGGGTACGCAGGCTGAATCATGGGCTTTGCCATGGCCCACACCTGCATACCGAATATTGCGATGCGCTAGGTGAAACCCCGATTTAACGTAGTTATCTTGCTGGGCTACCACACCGTCTAAGCCAATATTGCGACCCTTTAGATACTCTAGGGCCGCATTCCATAGGGTTAGGCCGTAGCCCTGCCCCCGAAAGCTTGGTTTCACGATGTAGAAGCCAATAAAACCAAAGGACTCGCCGTACTTTACGGCTGAAATTGAAGCAATGGGTTCGTCGCCTATAAATCCCATGAAAAACCCATCGGGGTCTGTCCTATGGAAGCAGTCTGCATCGTGCAACCCTGGATTCCAGCCCTCTGAGGTGGCCCATGCCATGGCGACATCCAACTCATCCCGAGTCATGGTCCGAATGTGATAGCTGTTGGGGGGCATGGGGGCTTAAGCTCCCAAACTTTGCAAAGCTAGCCGAAACTGCTCTAACCGACGACGATTGACCCCCAGGTCTGACTCACCCATCCGGGCTGCGGAGCGCATGGCAATGGTGTGCCCATCGGGTAGAAAATAAAATTCAGCATCATCCACAAATCCCATCAGGCGGCTGGTAAATTCCACCAAAATGTAGTTGTCAGTTTGCTCGATAATTTTGGTACGGGGCTGATTTTTCAAAACCGCCACCAGTTGGGCCAGCACCGCACCTTGTTCTGCTGTGTATTCCAACGGCATGATGGCATGCTCTTCATCGGTAGCGGTGGTACTGACGCAGTTGGGCGAGGTGGGGCAGCCGCTGAGCTGGTTCCCCTGGAGCCCAAGATCGGTGGGTGGGGTGCCGGTAAAGACACCCTGTAGCCCAGGGAGTGTGCCCATGGTGCCGAGTGTGCCCACGGGGGCGGCCATGGCAGCCGGGGGCGTAAAGGCCCCACTCACGATGAATACGGTAAAAATGGAAATCAATGAAGACGTGAAGAAGCGGAATAATTGCATGGGGACTGGGTCTAAAAGTTCTGTAAGCTGCTATCAACTCTTCTCGATTGTAAGGGTGTTTGTAAGGGCGTTACCGGTTTAAGGAATGATTCTGTCGAGGATATCCGCTGAGGGCCACGCCATCTGTGTTAACCCATGCTGGGGGAGGGTTAAGCCGTCTTACTTGTGCATGGGGTTACTCGCATTGCTGCTCCCTGGGATGAGTGCTTGCGGTCCCAAGCGTGCTGTGATTCCCGACGAGGTGGAGCCCATTGCCCGGAGCTGTTATGAGGCCCTAGTGACCCCTGGGAGCACCCCACAGCTTAAGTCGTCCCAGTCCATGGGAGATGGGACATTCTTGATTCTTTGGTCCATTGCTGAATCCCCCGATCAGCGCGGTTCCTGCACTGTGGACGGTCGGGGGGCGGTGCTATTGCTGACGAGCAATGCCGATGGGCAACAACAAGCTGAAGAAAAAACTGAAGGAAAAACTGAAGACAAAAACGAGGGGACCCCGACGCCGGAAGGAGAACCGTCGCCCCAAGAGGCGGCACCCTAGGGGCGGTATTCTGGCTGCTTTTTTCTGGCTGCTTTTCTATGGCATATCTTCTAGATTTGTCGCATCCCACTTCAGTACCGAAGCGTTAACCCCTTGTTCCTGTTTGCGTTTAGAGTCAGCCTCAAACCAGGCAATAATCTGTGCCGTGGTGAGCTGATCGGCGGACGTACCGAGGTCCTTGGCGATAAATGCCAGTAGCTTGGCCGTCGATAGGGTTAACCGGGTCAAAAATTTCTCCGGGGTGGTTAGCAGGGCCTTATCTACTTCAGCGGATTCATCTGGGGTTAGAAATTGGAGAGTTTGATCAAACATGCCTAATGTATTGGGTGGGAATATCCGCCAAGACATGGGGCGTTGCCCCTATGGATATTTATACGTCTATGGATATTGCTGGAACTGCGTCACATGGGGCCTATGCCAGGGGCTATTTTTTGTGAATCTTGTAACCACATAGGTTTTCGCCCCGCACTAGCCAATGGGTCCGTTCCACTTGGCAGTCGGGTAGGGCGACCGCAAACATGGCCAATTCATGGCCACAGACCGCTGGATAGGAGGCGGCCACTTGGGAAATGGCGCAGTTGTATTCGGTAATGATGTAGGTGTTTTCGTCTTCACCGTGGTGAAACTCTGCCATGTAGCCTTCGGCTTGGCGTAGCTCTACTAGCTGCTGCACCCGATCGGGCAGGGGGCCACTGCCCAGGGTTTCGCAGTAGTGCTGAGCTTTGCGATGCCATTGTTGTCGGAGGATTGCCCCCACCTGTTCCGCGCCGACCGTTTCGGTGAGGGTGTCGAGCAGGGATACGGCAAATTGATCGTACTGGGAGGGGAACTGGGCCCGGCCCTTGGCGCTGAGCTGGTAAATGTAGTTGGGACGACCCATGCCCGACTGCATTGCCTGGTGTTCCACCAGCTCTTCGGTTTGTAAGTCTTTGAGGTGACGCCGGATGGCCTGGGGACTAACGCCCAAGCTGTCCGCCAATGTCTGTGCGGTTGATTGACCAGATTTCAGCAAGAACTGAAGGATATCGTCCTTTGTGGATGGCTGCTGCGCTGACATCATCGATCCTGAAGTTGCGATCGCATATTACGGACTGTAAACGGTAAAACTCAACTGCCCCTACTTTAACAACACACCTGTTGCTAAAGTCTGCTACCTCGATTACTCTTTAAATAGTTAAGCAACTTAAGTGTTGTTTAATTATAGAATCATCTGGTTGTCTAAGCATCACATTCATCACATGAGCATAAGTAAGCCCACCCAGGCCACAGACAAAAACCTTGAGCTGATGCGAAATTTTGCCCAAAGCTACGCCAAGCGCACCGGTACTTATTTTTGTGCTGACCTTGGTGTGACTTCTGTGGTGCTTGAGGGCCTAGCCAAGCACAAGGACGACTTTGGCGCAGCCCTATGCCCTTGTCGCCACTACGAAGACAAGGAAGCTGAAGTCAAAAGTGTTTACTGGAACTGCCCCTGTGTTCCCATGCAGGAACGTAAAGAGTGTCACTGCATGCTCTTTTTGACCCCTGACAACGACTTC
>CALHGI010000022.1 GCA_938029995.1 uncultured cyanobacterium
GATTTAAAGGCAAGGGGTAAAACAGTTTTAGTCATTACTCATGATGATAAATATTTTGACTGGTGTGATCGCCTCATCAAACTCGACTATGGTCAAATCACCACCAACTTAAAACCTGTTTCACTTTAATATTGTCAGATATCGATGGTCTAAGATGCTTAAGCCTTTTCAGTGTAATTCAGATAACTACCGCTTGGTTGAACTTAGATTTTTAAGGACTAGTAACGCTTGGCTGAGATGACCTGAGATAGTCATAGGTATCCAAGCTATGCTAAGACTCGCTGCCTCTCATCTCCATATGAACGGAGCAGAGTAAGCAGATTAGACACCTTGTTCGCAACCCAAGCACTGCTCAGCAGCACTGTGTGCCAATATTATTCTGCGTGTGAGACAGGCGAGGCCCATAAAAACATGGCATATTGTTAAATCTGATGTACGTGTTGTGATTAGAAAACCTTTTGCTTTCGGCTATTTTGGGTGATATCGGGTTCAAAGGGCGAATACTGTCCTAAAAAAGAATGCCTGTAAGAATATCAGCGAACCGTTTGAATCTTCCAATTCTGAGTCATCATTTTTGGGCACTCTGAATTAATTTGAACACTCACGAGATCATAGACTTGATTTAAACTGGTGCTCTAGCCAGCTATGTTTTTATTCATGTCCGTTGATTACCTTAGAACTCTTAAACCGTAGAGGCTTTAAGTTTATGCTCTGTTAGCAAAACAGTGCCGGGGAAACTCTATAATAGACTCTTCATACACCCATGGTATTCTTCATTTCATCATCTATTTCAGCAACGCTGCACAAGACTCATGTGGTAGCCAACTCTCAATCGACTGGCAAGCAGAATGTAACCCTTGCTCAGTCTGAATATAGTTACTAATCTCACAAGCTTTGTGCCGATACTTATCAGATAAGACTTTTTTTTCTAGGACTCTCGCAAGCCCTTCAACGGTTAGCTGTTTGGGATGCATTGCTACACCCACTTCCCAAGAGAGCACTCGCTGGGCATTAAAACACTGCTCATAGGTATGGGGTTCTAACAATAGAGGACATCCCTGCCTCAATGCGCGGGCAATGGTGCCAATTCCACCATGGGTAATGACGGCAGCGGCCTGGGCAAACAGCCAATCTTGCGGCAAAAAACCTGCAAACATAACCTGATGGCGATCAATATCATTGGGCAGCAGGGACTCATTGAGTCCAGACCATCCGCCCTGGATCAAAATCCGTCGCCCTAGTTTAAGGGCAGCGCGGACGTGAACTTCAATAAATTCTCTGGCTTGACGCACTGGCTGACTGCTAAAGGTTAAAACAATTGGCTTCATATCCGCAGTCATAAATTGGCTTAATTTTTGATCTGGCTGCCAATCGTTCCATTGGGGAGAATCATAAAACCAAAACCCGGTTTGATTGCCAGGCAGACAGTAGGGAGGAGATGGATATAGGTGGGGACTGGTGGCAAAGAGTAGGCGATCGTATTGCCAGTACTGTTTCCATGCATTGAGGTCCCTTAGCCCTGACTGAAGGCGTAGAACGTGATACGGATCGTAGGTAGTATTGCCAGACTGTCTCAGCCACTGGGAGATGCGCCACCAGTTATTGGGCTGATAGAGCAATAATGGTGTGACAACTGCACGAACGAGAGAAATATCCAGCATTTCAGCCACCACGGCTGCAAACAGTTCTTGCTGCGGGTTACAAACGATTAAATCCGCACCCTGGGCGGCCTCCAGTAAATAATCGATTCCCTTGACCGGATCAAACCAATTGTTAGAACCCGGCAATTCTTTTCGGGTAGCTAACTCTTCTGGGCTAATAGACCATTGATCCCACAACAGGGCTGATTTTTGAACCGTTTCCGGCGTAATATCTTCGTGGCCGGTAGAGGTGACTAAGAGCCCACTGGCCAGGGCATGGCTTTGGGTGGGAATGGCCATACATACCTGATGGCTACGTATCTGTAGGGCTTGCCCCAATGCTGTATAGGGCAAAACGTCCCCGGCAGTCCCATAAGCAGTGATAAGTATTTTGGCCATTCTGAAGTTAAAGACAATAGAGTTTTATCTCTTCTCAAGAGCAATGACTGTTTCAGCCTGCAGTAGTAGCAGGTTTCAGAAAATGAGAATGCCTAAATTTCTTTTTGAACCTCTTATTCATTTACAATACTAAACCTTATTTCAGCACCTAGCTAGCTTTTCTAGTTGACTAACTGGTCAGGGATAACGAGACATAATCCTCATTAGCTCATCTACCTATCAATGATTCAAAAGCCTTTTCATTATATTTCTAAATTTTAAGCTATTTTGAGTCAATTGTAAGAGATTATGTTGAGAAAGGTCATAGTACTGTTCTCATACTGTATTTTGAGGAGATATTCTATGCTCTTTACTTCAGCCATGGATCGATCCAATCAAAGAAAAAGAACTGTATTCCATAAGGTTTTATCTTTTGGCTCTGTCGTGTTCTCCGTACTGATTTTCGAGGCATTGTCGCCAGTGTTGATGGAGGCGAATGCTCAACAGACTAATAGGGGTACCCCTGGTAACTGTGCCAGAAGAGTAGCGGGCAGTTACTTTACGACCATTACAGGTGACGTGGCAGGAAATCCTTATTCCTCTCGGGCCGTGGTGACCTTCACTGAAGGGGGGCAATTTTTTGTGGTCGATTCCAACCAAGCAGGTGCCGAGGGGCAATATGCACCGTTCACTGATATTCAAGGCGCGTGGAGCTGTGGACGTAGTAGGGCCATTAAAGCGGTTGGCATCAATTTTGGTTTACCCAGCGAGTTTGGACCTACAAATATTGGACGCGTTACCTATCAAGGCTCCTATGCTAACGAGGCCATCAGTGGCACAATTGACCTGAGACTGTTTAACTTGGATGATGATCCTCTAGCAGCCAATGTTCCGGTGGTTGCAACGTTTCAATTCTCAGGTGAGCAGATTACGGCTCACTAAGCCTAATTTTTCTTTCGCGACTCGGCTAGACTTGAGTCGCGAAAGAAAACAAAAAGAAGATAGGACGGAATTACCTGAGTTTTAGAAGGTTTTGAACTTTCTTCCATATATTTGGTCGCTTTGATTTTGTTTGGTAGTGATAACCAACGGGAAGCGAGCTCGTATGGGAAAAGAAATGCTCTTGGATATAGTCAAGCCTTGCCCGGTTGAGGCGCACGGCCTCTTTTTCAATAATTTGAAATTCTTCAGCTGTAATTTCTGCTGAATCAGCCTTAGCGGTTACTATAGATTGCTGTTCTAAACTAGCATCGATTGTTGATTGAGCTGGTAAAAGATTGAGATCTAAAACAAGTTTGAGCTGTTTTTTATAGGTATCGAGTAAATCTTGGTGCTCTTGCTCTAGGATCTTTTCCTGGTGGTAGCAGATGTCTATTTGGTCAGCGCAGGCTTGAATCTCATCAAGTCTGACAGCCTGTTGAATACGATCAGTTAAAGCGGCTATTAGCGCGGCTGTCATTGGCAAAAAATACGTGGTTCAATCGAAGATTGTTGAGGATCTTAAAGCACGACAGCGCAGCCCGATTAAATCGTCTACGCTGTCATCTACAGTCTTTTTACAAGAAGACTAACCTTCTGAAGGAGTATCAGGAATGGCGATAATCATCCCAACTTCAAGCTGATTGGGGTTCTCTCCAATTTTGCTTTTGTTGACCTGATAGATTGTTTCCCATTTATCTTCTCGGCCATAGGCGGTTGCCGAAATTTTGGCCAGGTTATCCTCTGGGGCAACGGTGTAGAACTGTCCGGCGACCGGCTGCAGTTTGCTGGAACTTGACATTGGTATGACCTTATAAAAAAACAACAGCGTTAATTGACTTGTAGAACTGACCTACAGAACGACTCGGGCAACCCAGGCATCATAATCGCCATTGTTAGCAGCGCCTAGGTCTCCGTTGGTTTTGCCAGTAAGGTAGATATCGCCGTCGTTGGAGACTGCGATCGCAAGTGCATAATCATTGGCCGGGGTGCCCAACTGCTTGATGGTAGAAATATTCCCCGCTGTATCTAGGGCCGCGACCCAGGCATCATTACCGCCCGCATTTGTGCCGTCTAAATCACTTTCGGTGTAGCCGGTAATGAAAATTTTGTCCTGGCTGTTGATATCAATGCCATAGGCCGCATCATCGACGGCGCTGATACCGCCGAGTTGCTTAAACCACTGTTGATTACCACCGGCATCGTACTTGGCGACCCAGGCATCAGCCCAGCCCGAAATGGTTTCCGCCGACAGTTCCTTAATGTGGCCAGTAATGTAAACAGCCCCTTGACTATCCAGCGCTACGCCATGGGATGCGCTCTCACCGGGTTTACACAGGTGAATCATCCATAGGCGATGGCCGTCGGCATCGTATTTGGCTAGCCAGGCATCGCTCTTGTTGTCTAAGTTGCTATTGGATACGCCAGTGATATAGACACTGCCATCGGGTGCTACGGCAACATCATCCGATGAAGTCCAGCCCAAGTTTCCTAGCTGTTGAACCCACACCTTATTGCCCTGGTCATCTAACTTAGCCAGCCAGGCGACGGAGTTGGCGGTTGTGTTGCCATCTTTCACCAATGAGCCCGTCGTATAGCCAGTGGTATAGACATTGCCCTGGCCATCCGCTGCGATCGCATTAGAAACATCATGGCCCGACGAGCCTAGGAGCTGTTTCCAAATCGGACTGCCGTTGGTATCCAACTTAATCACAAAGGCATCGGAACCTCCTTGGGCCTCGGCATTCCCCACCAAGTTGCCAGAGGTATGGCCGCTCACATATAGCCCACCGTTCGTATCCCTAGCAATGCCCTTGGCCGCATCCCAGCCTTCACCGCCGCTACCAATTTGCTTCAACCAGGTCTGAGTGCCCTCAGCATCATATTTAGCCACCCAAATATCTGCTGCACCCAAGGATTGCTGCCCCAGCTGGCCTAATGTAGTTCCAGCTGCATACACCGCGCCTTCGGCATCGACCGTAACATCACGACC
>CALHGI010000023.1 GCA_938029995.1 uncultured cyanobacterium
CTCCAAAGGTGTAGACATTCTAGTTGTGACTGTCTATGACACGGCCCCTTCTCCTACACCCAAGGATTTTACCCAAGAATTATTCAATTCCTGGAGTTTGCAAAGTCAGCAGCAGGCCGTTCTTTTAGTAATTGCAAAAGACGAAAAATATGCTGATATTACCGTCGGTCCAGGACTGAATCGTCAACTTTCTCGAAGACAGATTAATAGACTTCTCTCCACACAAGTTGTGCCTCAATTTGAAAATGCAAATTTTGACGCAGGGATTCTAGCGGCTATTGCGGAGTTGACTCGTATTCTCAATCCACCCTTTTTTTTGCAGCCGCTTCCTGCCATGGTCTTTTCGGGTTGTTTGCCGCTGCTGTTGGCCATGGCGAGCTTGCGATATCATATTCGCCGCATATTGCGCGCTCAACGGATGTATCCTGATGCCATCTCTGGCGTGGGTGATTTACCTTATTGTTTGAATGATTCATCTGCTAAACCTCTTCTTGCCCGGTTAGCTCCCAAGTATTTTTATCAAACAGTTCCAGCTATTACCTCAGCTCAACGAAAATATCGTCGAGCGTATGTAAAACAATTTGGGCAAGCGAGGAAGACTCTTTGTTTTGTATTTCTAATATTATTTGTTATCGCTATTACGTTGCTGAAAAATCACGTAACGGAGATCTGGGGCATTGGCTTGTTCTATGGTGGTGAACTTACCCTATGGGGATGGCTTGGTTATGAAATGATTCGTGGTCACAGGATTACTGAATTTATCGATGCTATGGCTAAGCTGTTGTTGTTGACAGTAATGGTCGCTATGTTGTTGATGTTTTTTGCTCTTTCTGGATTTGTTGAAGTCATAGTTCTTTCTATCGTAAGTACCATCTATGCGGGGATCACCTATATATGGTTGGGCACCTTATGCGGGGTTGCTGTATATACTGCGATTTAGAGCGGGCAGGGGCTCTGTGATTTGTGCTATGTGAGGTCGCTCCTTAGACAAAGTGCCCTCAGATCAGCTTGATAAGTATCTGAGTGAATGTGAATTCAGATTTGGATGGAGTGTATAGCATCTGCCAGGTTAGTCAATACAATGGTTATCCCTGAAAGCTTTTGACCTCAACAGCTAACCTGGCGCGCAAACGTCCTAATGCATCAGGACGTTTGCTATATCACTTGAAATTTAAGGTTGTTAATCCATTCCATGGTCTTTCCAGGCGATTGAATTAACAGGGGATAGGCTTGACTTAGAACAAAAAATATCGCTGAGCCATCGGTAACTCCTCTGCTGGTTCACAGGTGAGTAACTGCCCGTCGGCACGCACCTCATAGGTTTCAGGGTCCACTTCCATCGCCGGTAGGTAGTCGTTGAGTTTCATGTCTGACTTGCTTAGGTTACGACAGCCACTGACTGCGACGGCCGTTGTCTGCAGTCCGATCTGACTAGGGATATCGGCTTCCATGGCCGCCTGGGATAGAAATGTCAGCGATGTGCTGGCAATCGCTCCGCCAAAGGCACCAAACATAGGCCGCATATGTACCGGCTGCGGTGTTGGGATACTGGCATTGGGGTCCCCCATCTGAGCCCAGGCAATCGCCCCTCCCTTAATGACTAGCTCGGGCTTTACCCCAAAGAACGCAGGTTTCCATAGGCAAATGTCCGCTAGCTTACCCTCTTCGAGGGAGCCCACCTCATGGCCAATGCCGTGGGTAATGGCTGGATTGATGGTGTACTTAGCCACGTAGCGCTTGGCACGATGGTTGTCGTTCTGCCCAGAATCTTCCGCCAAGGCTCCGCGTTGCACCTTCATTTTGTGGGCTGTTTGCCAGGTGCGAATCACCACTTCTCCCACTCGACCCATGGCCTGGGAGTCGGATGCGATCATGCTAAAGGCCCCCAGGTCGTGGAGAATATCTTCGGCAGCAATGGTTTCTCGACGGATCCGAGACTCGGCAAAGGCTACGTCTTCGGGAATGCTGGGGCTGAGGTGATGGCACACCATCAGCATGTCTAGGTGCTCATCTAGGGTGTTGCGGGTGTAGGGACGGGTGGGGTTGGTGGACGATGGCAGTACGTTGGCTTCGCCACACACTTTGATAATGTCCGGGGCGTGGCCCCCCCCGGCCCCTTCGGTGTGATAGGTGTGAATGACGCGGTGCTTGAAAGCGGCGATGGTATTTTCCACAAAGCCAGCTTCGTTGAGGGTGTCGGTGTGGATTGCGACTTGTACGTCAAAGGTGTCGGCGACGCCTAGGCATGTGTCGATGGTGCCAGGGGTGGTGCCCCAGTCTTCGTGGAGTTTAAGCCCCATGGCTCCGGCCTGCACCTGTTCGATCAGACCGTTGGGCTGGGCGCTGTTCCCCTTGCCCATAAAACCTAAGTTCATGGGGAACGCATCTGCTGACTGCAGCATGCGATGGATATTCCAAGCGCCAGGGGTGCAAGTGGTGGCGTTGGTGCCGGTGGCGGGGCCGGTGCCGCCACCTAGCATGGTGGTCACACCGCTGGCGATGGCAGTTTCAATCTGCTGTGGACAGATGAAGTGAATGTGGGAGTCAATGCCCCCTGCGGTGACGATCATGCCCTCGCCAGCGACTGCTTCGGTGGCTGGGCCAATGATGATATCTACATTGTCTTGAACGTACGGGTTGCCCGCTTTACCAATTTTGGCAATGCGACCATTTTTGATGCCGATGTCCGCTTTGATGATGCCCCACCAGTCCAAAATTAGGGCGTTGGTAATCACCATATCCACGGCGCCATCGGCGCGGGTGATGGGGGATTGCCCCATGCCGTCACGGATAACCTTGCCACCGCCGAACTTGACCTCATCCCCATAGGTGGTCAAGTCCCGTTCCACTTCAATCACCAGAGCGGTGTCTGCCAATCGAACCCGGTCTCCCACCGTGGGGCCATAGGTTTCAGCATAGGCGCGGCGATCCATGCGGTAGCTCATCGGAGTCTCCTAGCGTAGGGGGTAAAAAGCAAAGCCATTGGATAGCTTACGCTAGCTCAGGAATTTCGATGGATATATCGCGAACATTTTAAACAATTGGACCAGAATGGATATTAGTTCAATCTGGCAAATAGGCCGTAGTCACTGTGGGTAATTATGCTTTGCTACCCCGCACAAGCTTCCCGGCTGGGCAACATTAACACCTCACCCTCGGTGTCTTTCCACCGTAGCCAGCCTTCTTCTTCGCTAGCACCCGCTAGGGCCTCACAGCCATTGGTCGGGCGCGTGATGCGGACACGAATCCAATCGTCTTGGATTTCTAGGGGTTCAATCAGACTGTTGGGGCTAACTAGGCTAAGGACGTTGCGACCCCGTTCGGGTTGCGATCGCAACACCTGGGTATCGGCCTCATTTCGCAGATAAAGCACCTCCGCCTCCGCTAGCCGGTCCTCCCAGGGATAAAACGAAAGTTCCAGACCCCGCTCATTCAGCTGATTGCTATGGATCCAGGCACTGCCACCATCGGTATACTGCATCTGCAGCCAGCCATCCTCACGGGCCTCCAGCACAGGAAATGCCAACAGAGATGAATCCACACTCACCATCGTAAAGCGAGCGTCGCGGCCAATGGCAAAGGCTTGTTGACCGTTGGGGATGAGCCAACCCTGCCAAATCCAGCCCCAATGATCGCCACCGGGTTCACTATAGAGGGGCAGTTCCACCGACGATAGCCAACTCGCCTGGAGCTCCGACTGCCCACGGGGAGATAGATAACCTACGCCCACGGGTAGCGACGTTTCAGCCAGATCCACAATGCCTGTTATGTCAGGGCTGATGGCCGCAGGTAATGCCGCCTCTGTGGAAACATTGCCAGAGGTTTGACCCAGCGCTGGCATATTACCCAACAGCAGAGTCCCTTGTAGGCAAGCGATCGCAGCAAAATGGTGTAGTCGTAACATAGTCAATGTGAGTTAATCTCAGAACGCATTTGAAGTTGACATGCCCCAGTAAGCAGCCGTTGGCTGATGCTCTTTTTCATAACGGAGCAAGTCAGTAGATAGCTATTTACTATCCAGGAGCTACTTTCCTAATTCAATCAGGGAAACCCTCTATCAGTCATAATCAATCTTTTGTTGCTTTGTCACCCGACAAAGTGCCGATTTCTTAGCAGCCCTACAAACTCCCTTCTATTCTCTGGTTAAAGCCATATACCTGGCGTGATCCCGCTAACGCAACTAGGGTCACAGAGCGTTCATCCCCCGGCTCAAATCTAACGGCTGTCCCCGCCGGAATATCAAGCCGCATCCCCTTTGCCTGGTCCCGTTCAAACCGCAGAGCATCATTTACTTCATAGAAGTGAAAATGAGACCCCACCTGAATCGGACGATCGCCACCGTTGGCTACTGCTAATGTGACTGTTGTGCGACCGGCATTCAGTTCAATGTCGCCGGCGGCGGGTAACAGTTCCCCAGGAATCATCGTGGAGTCCCCCAAGGGGCTGGTGGTGTTGGACATTAACGCAATCCTCCAAGTTGACTAATTAAATCCTGCTGCATTTGATCCAGTTGCTTTTTCACTGTTTCCAAAGCGGCCCCTAACTCCTGGCCCACGGGTTGGGATTGTTTGCTTAAGTCGGTCAGTCCCATGTAGTGAGCAACTTTTAAGGCCAGCTCCACCGGTACCTTGAAGTCCGGCAGCACGCCGCTGCCTTCCCAATTGTCACCGGTTATTGGATTAATGACTCGTCCCGTTGGCAAAAACATCCAAAAATGGTCGTGTAGTCGCTGTCCGGCCCCTGGGTTTGCCTTGCCAGCGGTTGTTTCGCCAATCAATGTGGCCCGTTTGAGCTGTTTGAGGGTGTAGGCAAACTCCTCCGCCGCCGTTGACGTTTCTGGCCCGAGCAGTAGATAAACAGGACGATCTAAATAGCGTGGCCCGCCCACATGGGGAACCGTCCAGCTTTGCTGGGTACGACTGTCCGCAGGCCAATCCACATCGCTCAGGTGCACCGCTGGATAGGCTGGCAGTAAATAGCTACAGAGCAGTGCCACCATGCCTGGGGAGCCCCCCCGGTTGTATCGCAGATCAATAATTAACCCCTGGGTATGGGCTATACAGGTCATGGCAGCGGCTAGGGTGTTCCCTGCAAACTCAGGTGGTTCAAACCCATACAGCTGCAAAAACCCTAGATTCCCAGCCAACCGTTCCACCCGATTAATATCAAAGTTGCGCCGCTGACTCTGTTGTTCTTGGTAGGCTAGCTCCTCAGCCGTAGGGGGCGTGTCAGCGCTTAGCTCCGGCAGCGGCGTGGGGCTAAAGTACACCCGCAAACTACGATCTTCGGTCAACGTTTGTAACTGCGTTGTTAGGGTTTCCGCTAACTGATATGCGCTCACGATGTCGCCATAGCCACCTTTGCTTAACCGCTGACGGATATCCGTCTGAGCCTTAGCGGCTGCTTTGGGTAACGCATAACGATCTAAGGCATCGGCTATTGCCTCTAGGACATGGGTACGACTTTCATGATCCAGGTCAATATCCTGAAGATCGTCCCTAGCACGTGCAGAACTATCAGAACTGTCCGACTCAACCATAGAAATGTCCAAGCAATCGAATTTTAGAAGTGCAGACGTTGGTTATATGCAACGTTTTCTATTGAATGGGGTTGTGTACGGTAACTAGCTTAGTCCCATCTGGGAACGTCGCCTCCACCTGGACTTCGTGAATCATCTCAGCGATGCCATCCATGACATCACCTCGACCCAGGAGCGTGGTTCCGTAGCTCATTAGATCCGCCACCGTCCGTCCATCCCGTGCCCCTTCCAAAATTGCGGCAGAAATGTAGGCAACGGCTTCTGGATGATTAAGTTTCACGCCCCTGTCCTTGCGGCGTTCGGCCAGTAGAGCCGCAGTAAAAATCAGTAGCTTATCTTTTTCTTGGGGAGTAAGTTGCATAGGAAACTGACTACAACAGGGATAGGGCTTGTGGGTCAGGTTAGCTGTTGTAAGTTAAGGCTTTCAGGAATGTCCATGGTCCTCACTAACCTGACCAATGCAATACAATAATCGACTGAAGACGTTTAGTCGATTATTCCGCACATAATTGTTGCCACCTATAGCTTTCAGTGGTCACCTAGGGGGTGAACTATGTGCGCAAAGCTATCTTAAACCAAGAAACGCTTTGGGCGAGCCTCCTGCCTTGGAACGTCGGCCCATGACTTCCTTGTAAACCCCAGTCAACCCCTAGCCTATACTCCCCAAACCCTAGGTATATAAGCTTTTAAGCCCAATGTCTCCATTCGTAGATATTGCCAAATATGCATAAAATACTGCCGAGCCATTTGGCTAGAAGGGCCGCGATAGCGGACCGCCAGTCCCTGATCTAGCTGGGTGATGCCCACCTCCCCTGGGGTGGTTTTTTGAGCCTGGATTAGGGTTCTGATGGCCTGGATGTGTTCTGACTCAATGGTCTGTCCCAACACCAGGAATGTGCCCACCACCGGATACCCCGCTAATCCGTGATAGCTGTTGAGGACTTCAGTGCCCCCTTTTAGCTGTTGTCGGTCGATCCATAACGGTGTGCCTTGCTGCCAGATTTCAGTTTGAGATCGCCACTGCCCATGGGTCAGGGTTTCCCCCCTGGCACTGCGGCCAAATCGGGTCACATCCCACCCGATCCATACTCCGCCGGGCTCCAACTCGACCCTGATGGTTTGTTGAAACCGACCACCGTTGAACAAAATTAGCTCCTGGGGCAGCCATTCTACATAGGCTCCCGTGCCCACCGTAAGCCGAATGGTTTGTTTCGCCCAGTCGTCTTCGGTGCGATAGACCTTGTGGGCGGCGGCGGTGGTGATCAATGCCTGGGTATTCGCTTCAGCGGCGATCTCCATATCCAGCTGATCGCCTCCCACCATGCCTCCAGCGGTGTGAACAATGACACTCTGACAGTTGTTGGGGGCCGCTGCTGGATAAAAAGGTCGCTGAATTCGTAGAGGAGATGTGGTGTAGGCCCTTTGAGGAAAGGTTTTTCCGCTGAGGTTGGCAAAACGGAGATCGAGACTGCCGCGCCAAAATCCCGTCTCCTGTGCTGGTTGTTCCGTAGGAATCTGATCGATTGTTTCCATTAAAGTTCCATTTGTTTTTTTGCGTTCACCTATGGCCATGGCTATCTTCCATGTTCCACGGCCTTATTTTTCCTGGCAAAATCGCTCAACACATCGAACAAAGATCTCCACTCCGGTGCTTAGAACAGTCTCATCAAAATCAAACCGGGGATGGTGGTGGGGATAGGCCAGGTTTAATTTGGGGTTAGCCGAGCCTAAAAAGAAATAACAACCCGGTTTTTCCTGCAAAAAGAAGGACATATCTTCCCCCCCCATGGTTTGGCATTCGGGCACCACACCGGCTGGGGTTTCAATCACTGAGCTGGCAACAGATTTAACCAGTTCTGCGATGGTTGGGTCATTAATGACCGGTGGGTATAGCCGTTGATAGTCAAAGTGGTAGCTAGCACCATGGGCCTGACACAGGCCCGCAATAATGGCTTCCATGCGCTCGGGTAACAGATCTCGATATTCTGGGTTAAAGTAGCGCACCGTACCGCTCAGACGGGCACTGTTCGCAATCACATTCACTGCGGTCCCTGCTTGAAATTCCCCCACGGTCACAACGGCTGATTCGATGGGGCTAATGTTGCGGGCTACGATGGTTTGTAGTGCCGTGACCACCTGGGCACCGACCACAATGGAGTCGATGGTCTGGTGGGGCAATGCGCCGTGACCACCGCGACCCTGAATGGTGCAGTGGAAATATTCGGTGGCGGCCATGAGGGGACCACTGCGTACCCCCACCGTTCCTAGGGGGAGGTTGTTCCAAATGTGGAGCCCAATGATGGCATCCACTTCGGGGTGTTGGAGCACTCCGGCTTCAATCATCGGTTTAGCTCCACCGGGGCCTTCTTCCGCCGGTTGGAAGATGAATTTCACTGTGCCGCCAAACGTATCGCGATTTTGATCCAGATAGTAGGCTGTGCCTAGGGCAATGGTGATGTGGCCGTCGTGGCCACAGGCATGCATTTTGCCGTCATGTAATGACCGGTAAGGTACTTGGTTAAGTTCTTGGATGGGTAGGGCGTCCATGTCGGCCCGAATGGCCAGTACTGGCCCTGGTCGGGTGCCTTTAATTGTGGCTACAATCCCTGTTTTGGCAATGCCAGTCTGGTGTTCAATGCCCCATGTTGTTAACTGCTGGGTGATAAAGTCAGCCGTTAGATTTTCTGCGAAGCCTAGCTCGGGATGCTGGTGGAGATGACGCCGCCACTGCACCAGCTGGGGGTGTAGTACTTGAACCTGATCCCGCACCTGGGGCGGTGTTTCGGAGATTTTTGTATTGGGGGGCAGTGTAGAAACCATGGGACTTTAGCAGATACAACCGTTACTGTGATAAGCCTTAATTCTCAGGTGTAAACCTTGGGCCTTAGGCCACCCAAAATGCTGCGGGCATGATGGCTTCTAGGGTGAGCCCACGGGCGGCTGAGCTGAGTTGGTCTAAGTTTGTGGGGTCGTTGAGGTGGGGCAGCACCCCCAAGATGGGAATGCGGGTGAGGTTGCTAATCATGGCCGGTGGGGCCAGTTGTTCTAGGTTTTGTTCGGCGTCGGAGGTATGGCAGTTGAGGATGATGCCTTGGAGCTGGAGCTGATGTTGGCGAGCGAGGGCCACATTGGCTACGGCATTTGCGATCGCACCCAACTTCACCGGCACCACCAGCACCACCGGCAGCCGCCAGTCCGCCGCCAAATCGGCCACCGTCATCTCATCCGTCACGGGCGACCCCAACCCCCCAAGGCCTTCCACCAGCACCCAGTCACACTGCCCATCCAACGTCGCATATCGCTGCCAAGCAGGCGCTAAATCCACCGTTTTCTGCTCCAATGCCGCCGCAATCGGCGGTGCCAAAGGAGCCTGATAAAACACTGGATTTAGCTCATCAAGGGATTGCTCCAAATCAAATAATTGTTGGAACAACTCTCGATCTCCCTGTCCCGACTGAACGGGTTTCAGGACCCCCAGCCGCCGAGCCGAGCAATACTGTCGCCAATAAGCCATCAGAGCGCAGGTCAACACCGTTTTCCCACAATCCGTATCCGTCGCCGCAATTAATAATCCGTTTCCCATGAACCCTTATATACAAAAGATGGAATTTACTGTTGTACAGACGTTGCCAGCAGCGTTTCTGACACCTACTGACTCCCCTGTCCAAGAATC
>CALHGI010000024.1 GCA_938029995.1 uncultured cyanobacterium
GAGACCACCGGAGCCCAGACCATCAACCATTACAATCTCTTCCGGTCCATTGAAATTAACGGTGCCGCTGCCCCCGGCGTCAGTTCTGGCGCAGCCATTGACACCATGGAAAACGTGGCCGCCCAGGTGTTGCCCGCTAGCCTGGGCTATGAATGGACCGGCAGTGCCCTAGAAGAGATCGAGTCCGGCAGCCAGGCCCCCATTATCTTTGGCCTGGGCATTATCTTTGTGTTCCTGGTGTTGGCCGCCCAGTACGAGAGCTATGTGGACCCGGTAATTATTCTGTTCGCGGTACCCCTGGCCGTATTTGGCGCATTGTTGGCCCAGTCCATGCGCGGCTTGCCCAACGATGTGTACTGCCAAATTGGTTTGGTTATGTTAATTGGTTTAGCCAGTAAGAACTCCATTTTGATTGTGGAATTTGCCAACCAGCTGCGGGACCAGGGACTGTCCATTACCAAAGCGGCCATGGAAGCGGCCCAGTCGAGGATGCGGCCCATTTTGATGACGGCAATCTCGACGTTGAGCAGTATTTTTCCATTGGTCATTGCCACCGGGGCGGGGGCGGGCAGCCGTCAGTCCCTAGGTACAGCCGTGTTTGGCGGTATGTTTGTGGCCACATTTTTAAGTCTGTTTGTTGTGCCCATTTTGTACATTGTGGTGAAAAGCCTAAGTGGGCCCTTTGAGCCACCCCAGGGGCCAAATACTGACGATGGAGAACTGGTCATGTCGGAGACAGATATGGCTGAAGTTTGAGACCGTAACATTTGCCGTTGCTGATTTAGAGGATGAATCGATCTGTAAACCTGGCTAATAGCCGGATTGAGACTCGTAAAATCATCCCGAGGATCAGCAACGCCGACTGCTTTGCTGTATAGGCTCTATTTGCATCGGAAAAAATTCGAATTTCTATGTCTAACCCCTGACCTGCGAGGATAGACAGGCTATAGTAAGGGCGAATTCCCCCATGCTCTGTCAATGCCTAAAATCCTGATTCTTGCGGCGAATCCCAACGATACTACACGTCTACGGCTGGGCGAAGAGGTCCGGGATATTAGAGCAGGGCTAGAACGGTCTAGTCATCGCGATGAGTTTGAGCTTGCTGAAAAGTGGGCAGTGCGTCCGCGCGATCTACAGCGGGCGATGCTGGATGAAAAGCCCCAGATTGTTCATTTTTCGGGCCATGGGGAAGGGGAAACCGGACTGTATTTTGAGGATAATGTGGGCAATGCCCAACTGGTCACGGGTGAAGCACTGGCCGGACTGTTCAAACTATTCAAGAGCAAACTGAAGTGTGTGTTGCTGAATGGCTGCTATTCCCAAGCTCAGGCGGAGGCCATTTCAGAACATATCCCCCATGTAATTGGTATGCGAGATGGGGTAACCGATCGGGCAGCGATTGAGTTTGCAGTGGGCTTTTATGATGCCTTAGGCAATGGCGAGTCAGTAGAGTTTGCGTTTGAGTTGGGCAAGGCGGCCATGGCCCTAAGTGGAGCGGGGGATGAGGATTTACCCATTTTGTTGCAGGGTAAGGGCGCAGACCACTCGAATACTGTAACCACCGAAACTAGCCACGCTGATCAACCGATGACTGCCTCAACTAAACTGGACCCCCATCAGCCTTTACATGTGTTTATTTCCTACTCCCACAAGGATGAGGAGCTTAAGGAAGAACTGGAGGTGCATCTGTCGACGCTGAAACGGCAGAATAAGATTAAGCCCTGGCAAGATCGTTCCATTGAAGCGGGTAAAAAATGGGACAAGGAAATCAAAACGGCGTTGGAAAACGCTCAGATTATTTTGCTGCTGGTGACGCCTCGGTTTATGGCGTCGGATTATATCAACGATATTGAGCTGACCCATGCCATGGAACGTCATGAGGCGGGAACGGCTCGGGTGATTCCGATTATATTGAAGCCGTCGGATGTAAAAGGGACATCGTTGAGTGATTTACAGGCATTGCCGAAGGATGCTAAGCCAGTCACCCGCTGGGATGACCAGGATGAGGCATTCTTGGATGTGGTGAATGGCATTCGCCGGGTGGTGGATTCTTTAACTGCAAACCCTTAGAGGCCTCTTCGAGTCTGAAGGATACCCCTACGGAGAGGCGAGATACGGTATCACCATTGAAGGCACTAGGCTATCTGTCGCCTACGGTACCGAGGTTGCCGCCTAAGTTTTTGCCGAGGCCAGAAGATTTGGGTGCGCTAAAAGAGAAAATTTTGGGTGCTAATCAGCAGCCTGTGGCGGTGACGGGCACCCGTCGTGGGGTGAGCATCCAGGGGATGGGGGGCCTTGGTAAGTCTGTGCTCGCAACGGCGATTGCACGGGACGAGGCTGTGCGGTCAGAATTTCCTGATGGGGTGTTTTGGATATCTCTGGGGCAAGAGCCTAATGTGTTGTCATTACAGACAGATTTGGCGAAAGAACTGGGGGAGCAAACACCAGACTTTAGTGATGTGTCGGGTGGGAAGAGATATCTCACGGAACTACTGACCTCGCGATGCTGCTTTGTTGTTTTGGATGATATCTGGCAGGAGAAGCATCTAAGGGCGTTTGATGTGCTGGGTGATCAGTGCCAGATGTTGATTACCACGCGCGATAGTGCGGTGGTGACGGGTATTGGTGCGGTTGAGCATTCGCTAAATTTGTTGTCGTTTGAGCAGGCTAGGGTGTTGTTGGCGGGGTGGACAGGATGCGAGGTGGCGGAGTTGCCACCCCAGGCGGATGAGATTGCTAGGGAATGTGGGTATTTGCCGTTGGCGCTGTCGATGGCGGGGGCCATGCTGAAGAAAAGTCGGCGTTGGGATGGTGTATTGCAGCGGTTACAGCGGGCGGATCTGGATAAGATTAAACAACAGTTTCCTGACTATGACTATCCGGACCTGTTGAAGATGTTACAGGTGAGTGTGGATGCGTTGGAGCCGGATTTGCAGGAGCGATATTTGGACTTTGCGGTGTTTCCTGAGGATGCGCGGATACCTCAGAGTGTGTTGGAG
>CALHGI010000025.1 GCA_938029995.1 uncultured cyanobacterium
GGAAATAGTCCCGCATATTCTTCGATCAAAATGCCAATCAGACGCTCCAGGGAACCGAAGGGGGCCCGGTGGATCATCACCGGACGCTGACGGGTGCCGTCGTCGGCCACATATTCCAAGTTGAAACGCTCGGGCAAGTTATAGTCCACCTGGGTGGTGCCCAACTGCCATTCGCGCCCCAGGGCATCGGTAAAGATAAAGTCCAGCTTAGGTCCGTAGAAGGCAGCTTCACCAATGCCTTCAAAATGCTCCATGCCCAGGGTCTCAACGGCACGGCGGATGGCATTTTGGGACTTTTCCCACACATCGTCGGAGCCAATGTACTTGTCAGAGTCGGGGTCCCGGAAGCTTAGACGGGCTTTAAAGTTATCTAACTGTAGGCTCTTAAAGACGGCCAGAATCAGGTCAACGACCTTCAGGAATTCATCGTCTAGCTGGTCGGGGGTAACAAACAGGTGGGCGTCGTCCACGGTAAAGCCGCGCACACGGGTGAGGCCGCCTAGCTCGCCGGACTGCTCATAGCGATAGACGGTGCCAAATTCTGCCAGGCGCATGGGTAGCTCTTTGTAGGAGCGCAGTTCATCCTTATAGATTTGAATATGGAAGGGACAGTTCATGGGTTTCATCACGAAGCCCGTTTCGTTGGCCTTAGCCTCTTCCGTTTCCGCCATCATGGGAAACATGTCTTCGCTGTACTTTTGCCAGTGACCTGAGGTTTTAAACAGATCTACCTTGGCAATGTGGGGGGTCACCACGGGGAGATAGCCGCGCTTGACCTGTTCCTGCTTAAGAAAGTCTTCCAATGTGGAGCGTAGCAACGTCCCTTTAGGGGTCCACAGGGGTAAACCGGGGCCCACATCTTCCGAAAATAGGAATAGGCCCAATTCCTTACCCAGTTTCCGGTGATCCCGTTTTTTAGCTTCTTCACGGCGGCGCTTATATTCCTGTAGCTGTTCGGGGGTTTCCCAGGCGGTGCCATAGATGCGCTGCAGCTGAGCCTTAGTTTCATCACCACGCCAGTAGGCCCCAGCAACGCTTTCTAGGTCAAAGGCTTTGGGATGGAGCTTGCGCGTGCTTTCCACGTGGGGACCGGCACATAGATCCCACCACTGATCCCCAAGGTGGTAAAGGGTAATGGGCTCTTCGATGCGGTCTAAAATTTCGAGCTTGTAGGGTTCCCCTAACGCTTCAATGCGGGTTCTGGCTTCCTGCCGTGATACCTCTTCCCGCTCAACGGGGTAATCCTTTTTGATGATTTTGATCATCTCCTTTTTGATCGTTTTTAGATCCTTGTCGGAGAAGGGATCAGGGTTGTCAAAGTCGTAGTAAAACCCATACTCAGTCCAGGGGCCAATGGTGACCTGAGCCTTGGGGAATAACCGCTGCACGGCCATGGCCATGACATGGGAAAAGGTGTGACGAATGCGCTTTAGATCGTCAGACTCATCCGTTTTGGGAAGGTATATGTTTTCAGACTCAGCCATGGGAACGGTTCTGGTTTTATAACATCTGTCAGGTTAGTTAACAGGTTAGCTAAGACGATGGGTTATCCCGGAAGGTCTTAAGTGACAACCCAAACCTGACCTGCAATCGATGGATGCATCTGTCGATTGCGACACATGCCGCATATTAGCTTAGACAGGCGCTCTGGCTTTGGCAAGGTATTACAAGGTATGGCTTAACCATGGGACAACTTCAGTAAATATGCGCCACGGGCCTGTAGAGTTGTTAGGGCATCAATGTCTGAGTATTGGCTGCCACGGCCACCCCTCCCAGCTCCTTGAGAATATAAAGAGTTGTGTGGAAGGCATATTTCATGTGGTATGTTTTATCCTTGTGAAATTCAACGCTGGGAAAGTTAGCGTTTACGTCCCTGATTTGATGATTTAGGGACCCTGAATTTTTGATGTCCGACAAAGTTTTTTCACAAAACTAAATCCTTTCATTTATGGCTAAATCCACAACGGCTGTTCCATTGGTATTGCATCCAATGGCTAAGTTTCAGCGTCAAGTGAAATCCCTCGTAGAATCTGACGTCATTAAGCCCACTGACAAACTCTGGAAAATAGCGTTTCTCTTTAGGGATAATTGGCAGCATTGGAAGCATGAGCTTGAAGAGTTTGAGTTTTCTATGCAAGATCCCATCAGTGCCCTATTGGCCGTAGAAAGTTGGGAAGAAGAGCTGTAAAGCTCTAGGGCAATGCCCGCTCTATCGCAACGCAATAGACACTCCCAGGGCCAGAAATGGCACGATGAAAAATACGCCAACGACATAGGCCACGGCTAGGATTCGATACCGTCGGGCGGTGGCTGCCAGATGTTTCGCCATGGCTAAGGGTATTGCCCGTAGTGGGGGAATGCCGTAGATCAACGCTACGGCCAGCAGGTTATAGCTCAGGTGCACCAAGGCTAATTGGGTTGCCACTGGGCTACTGACCGCTAGGGTAGCGATTAGGGCGGTAATACAAGTACCGATGTTGGCCCCCAGTACAAAGGGGTAAATGTCTTCCAATGTGACCAGACCAGCCCCTGTGAGGGGGACGGTGAGGCTCGTGGTCATGGAGGAGGATTGTAAAAGGGCCGTAATGCCAGCCCCTGTGGCAAGCCCTCCTAACTTTGAACCGTGGCCGATCGCCCAGTAAATTGCGTTTTTGGCGGGGGTATCCAACCATCGCTTTAGCAGCCAGCCTAGGGCGGTGACAGATATCATCAGCCCCCCCACGCTGGTGCCAAATAACAGGAGTGCATCCCAAGGGCCAGACAGATGGTTCACTCCGTAGGCAATGAGTTGTCGGGTGGGCTGGGCCAGCCAATCGATGGGGGAGACAAGTTTGTCTAGATTGTCTACTAATGAATTAGTGGGCAGGTTGTTGGGCACATTTTTGGTCGCACTGGCCAGGGTAGTGCTTTGGGTCAAAAGCCACTGACTCAGTCTTTGTAGGGGATGCAGCAGCAGCTCTAAGGGGAAAAAGATCAGCAGGGCAATGAGATTGAAGCAATCATGGATGGTGGCGGCGGAAAATCCCCGTTCAAATTCATCGTCATTACTGATGTAGCCCAGGCTGACCAGGGTATTGGTGATGGTGGTGCCGAGGTTGGCCCCCATCGCCATAGGAATGGCCGTGGCAATGGGAAGTCCGGCGGCTACTAGGGCGACGAGCAGGGCTGTGATAATGCTGGAGGACTGGACCAGGGCCGTGGCTAAAATGCCCAATAGGAGTCCTAGCCAGGGATTGGCGGCTAGGGTTAGGAGTTCTTGGGCCTGGGGACCGAGAATGGACTGAAACCCGATATTGAGCAGATCAATGGAGGTGATGAGGCCATAGATAGCGAGCAAGGCACCGCCTGCATAGAGCCAGGGTTGCTCTAAACTGGGTGTCTGGGAATCGGGTGTTTGGGAACTGGTTACAGATTCCTGGGTGGCTGTGGCCGCCATTGGCTCATGTTGAGCTGTATCAACGGTGCCATCAACGGCTTCAGCGTCAACAACGGGTTTTGAGTCGCTTTCAGAGGAGGGGATCACCATGAACGTTAATACACTCGTTAACTGGTTTGAGGCTTGGGCGCCGCCTGTGTGGCAGGAATCTTGGGATAACTGCGGTTGGCAGATTGAACCTGGTATCCGCTCCCAACCGGCGGGGGTATTGGTGTGTTTGACGCCAACCCTGGCAGTCATGGCCGAGGCGATTCGGCTTAAAGAGGAGGGTGCCCCGGTGAACCTGATCTTTGCGCACCATCCGCTAATTTTTAGTCCGTTAAAATCTGTGGCGGCTGGTGACCCGGTGGCGGACATGGTGCGTTTGGGTATTACCCATGGCATTGGTGTATATAGTGCCCATACTAATTTTGACCAGGTGGCGGATGGTACCGCTGATGTATTGGCTCAGCTTTTGGGGTTAAAGAATGCGATGCCGGTGGTGCCGACCCAGGAGGGGGTGGGGTATGGTCGCGTGGGGGAGTTACCCATGGCTCAGTCGTTGGATGAACTGCTGGCGATGATCCAGACCCAATTAAATCCACCGAATTTAATTCATCCTCCAACGGCGGATCTACAGCAGAGAATCGATCGCGTAGC
>CALHGI010000026.1 GCA_938029995.1 uncultured cyanobacterium
AATGGCGGCTGGCAGTGGAGTGCCTCCAGTGGAATGGACCCCAAACCCCTAAGGATATTTAACCCAGCCAGTCAGGCTAAAAAGTTTGACGCCGAAGCGGACTACATTCGCCAATGGGTACCTGAAGTTCGCCATGTGGACACGGGGGCCTTGATTACGGGCAAACTCTCTCCCTTAGATCTAGAAGGAACTGGCTATGGCCCCCCCGTGGTGGACCATAAAAAACGACAGGCCCTGTTCAAAGAACTCTACAAACAACAAAAGGCCAAGTTGGCATAACCCTGGCCGGACGCCCAGCCTCCCTGGTGATATATCTCACATCAGCGTTCTACGTGTCGTGAAATAGCCCAGGCTGACGATATATTCAGCATTTTTCAGGCCGTCATCCGGATTTTTAACAAGTCAGCTTGATTAAATCTTTATCACAAGGTTTTTCTATTTCTAAAATCGGGCAAATTGAAAGGTAAGTCGTCATTATCTGCAACGACGACTGGCATGATGGAAACGAACACAGAATAAGGAACGGAGCACCATGACTAATTCAGGTGGAGTTGAAGGGGCCGACAAGAAAATTGTGGCCGGAATTTTAGGGATCTTGCTGGGCGCTTTGGGTATCCACAAGTTCTATTTGGGCTACACCCAAGAGGGTATTATCATGCTACTGGTTTGCCTCATTGGCGGTACCGTTACCTGCGGTGTGGGCGCCGCCGTAGTAGGCGTGGTTGGCCTAGTGGAAGGGATTTTGTACCTGACTAAATCGGATGAAGAATTTGTCAGCACCTACGTCACAGGTAGAAAGCCCTGGTTCTAAGGCAGCCCCGCCAATGGCGCTGTCTAAACCGTCGATTTATCTACGCTTAGGAATATTAGGGGCGTTGTGTACACCGCTCCTAATCGTTGTGCTCCAGGGTCTAGGGCATGAGGTACATCTGTGGGGATGCCCGCTCAAAGCGCTGGTGGGTATTCCCTGTCCGACGTGGGGTATGACTCGGGCGGTGTTTGCGATCGCAAACCGCCAATGGTCCACCGCCATGCACCACCACCTGCTGTCCCCCCTAGTCATCCTCCTTTGGGCCATCGCCCTAGGCCAGATTTGTGCAGAGGTCGTCACCCAACGCATCTGGAGCCGATGGTGGCAACGCCGCCCCCTGTGGCTTAGTGGTCTAGCGTTAATGTTTGGCTACCATGGCCTTCGACTCTATGGTTTGTGGACCACAGGCGTATTGGCCACAGACATGCAACAGTCTTTTCTCAGCCATCTGCTCTAAAGCCGTTCACCCATTCATCAGTGTTAAAACCCCCATGAGCAACCGCAAACTGCCCCTAAAAGCCGGACTGGCCATCGCCGGGTTAACCTACTGTCAAATCTTCGCCCACATAGACGTCAATCCCTTCCTCAAAAACTACCTGGTCCTAGTGCCCATCCAACTGGGCGTCCTCCTATACTTTGGCTACACTTACTGGAACGGAAAATACAAGCAACCCTAGGACCGGTAACATTTTGCTTACCCCCAGCCCATAGGCCCAGGCAACCATGCGGCCAGGCAACTTGTGGCCAGGCAACTTGCGGCCAGGTCAACATACGGCCAAACGGGTGAGGGAGCAGTCGTGAGTAATGTTTGCACTAAACCACCTAACCCTAAACTAATTGTTATATGCAGCCCCTAAGCTTAGATCTAAATCATGCCATGGGCGAACCCCGCCTCAAGTTATCCCAAAATCTAACTGAGTTTCCCCTGGAAATTTTAGATCTAGCAGATTCCTTAGAGATTTTAGACCTCTCCAATAATCAGCTCAGCAGCCTACCAGACAACTTCTCCCAGTTGACCAAACTCAGGGTTGCATTTTTCAACAACAACCAATTTGAAGCATACCCCGAGGTATTGGCCGCCTGTCCAAACCTTTCCATGGTCAGCTTTAAAAACAACAAGATTAAGACCATTGGAGAAACAGCCCTATCCCCCAACATTCGCTGGCTCATCCTCACCAATAATCAACTGACCACTCTACCGAAAACCATCGGTCATCTAACCCAACTGCAAAAGTTTATGCTGGCGGGCAATCAGCTCCAAACCCTCCCCCAGGAGCTCGCTAACTGTACCAACCTAGAACTTATTCGTTTGGCCGCCAATCAGCTCCAAACCATTCCCCCTTGGCTATTCACCCTACCCCGACTAACCTGGCTAGCCTACGCGGGCAATCCCTGTTGCCAAACGGCCAGCCCACCACAGACAGCCACACACCATCAGGGATCCCTGCCCACCATTGATCCAGCCGAACTACAACTGGGAGAAGTCCTCGGGCAAGGGGCCTCGGGGGTAATCTATAAGGGCCTCTGGCAGCCCAGGGCAGCGTCTGAGGGTCCTCAGAAAGAGGGTCCTCAGAAAGAGGGCCCTCAGAAAGAGGGGGCTCAGAAACAGCCCCTCCCCCAGGATGTGGCCGTCAAACTCTTCAAAGGAGACATCACCAGCGACGGGGTCCCCCTCGATGAAATGAAAGCGTGCATTGCGGCAACAGGCCATCCCAACCTGGTGAAGGTTTTAGGCAAACTGGCCCAGCCCATTGAAGGTAAAGCCGGTCTGGTGTTCTCGTTTATCACCCCTGACTATGACAACCTGGGCGGCCCCCCCAGCCTAGAGACCTGCACCCGTGACACCTATGGTGACGACACCACATTTACCCTACCGGTGATTTTAAACATCGCCCAAGGCATTGCCTCCGTTGTCACCCACCTCCACACCCGAGGCATTATGCATGGCGACCTCTACGCCCACAATATCCTCGTTAACAACCAGGGAAAGAGTATCCTAGGAGACTTTGGCGCAGCCTCTTTTTATAATCCTAGCGATCAAACTACTGCACACGCCCTAGAAAAGCTAGAAGTCCGAGCCTATGGTTGTTTATTAGAAGATTTATTAGAGCGCCATGTGTCTATCAATGAAGAGGCTGAGGTAAAAATATTTCGGCGTTTACGTAAGTTGCAACAGCACTGCATGGCCCCTGTCCCCAGTGAGCGCCCCCTATTCACTACAATTAATCAATTGCTGGCCGAGGTATCAACGCTTGTTTGAGGTTGCCCCCTTTCAGATTCATCCACCTAAGACTAGTCCATGTCCCATTGTGGCCAGCATTCCCCACAGTGGGCTAGTCGTTCCAGACCAGATTTTAGCGGCATTACAGGCTAAATATCAGACCTTTCTTCCCCATCAAGATTGGCATCTCGATAAGCTATATGGAGCATTGCCTGAACTGGGTATTACGGTCTTAGAAGCTGTGTACAGTCGCTACGTTGTGGATCTTAATCGAGCGGCAAAGGCTCCATTTATGGGCAGTTTTTGGCAGGCGGCAGTGCCACAGCAAACGGCCTATGGTCAGCGGCTGTACCGAGTATTGCCCTCTCAACAACAGGTACGAGACCGGATTGAACAGGTTTACCGCCCCTATTACCAAGCATTAGGAAGACTTCTACAACAAACTATTGAACAGTTTGGGCATGTTTATCTGTTAGATCTACATAGTTTTTCCGGGCCGATTGTGGACCAAGTTTGTTTAGGCAATGCCCATGGTAAAACCTGTTCTGAGTTTTTGATGTCAGCGGTGGAATCAGCCTTCTCTTCCCAGGAATATCAGGTAGCCCGCAACCATGTTTTCAACGGCGGTAACATTACCCGGCACCATGGGGCCATGGGCAATGTTGAAGCCATACAAATTGAGCTGCGGTACCACAACTATTTGAACCTAGAGCAGCTTGACCAGGAACGCGTGCCAGATTGGGATATCCCAGAGTTTCACCAGGCCCAACAAACCGTCCGCAACGTGTTCACCCATCTGACCAAGACCGTCACCCATAAGGCCACTTAGGCGATCTCTATGGTCAAAACTATCCATAGTCGTATTTCATGGGCCATAAAATACGGCCAACATTACCGTTTCATCGCCAACATCAGTCCATCGGCAATCGGGACCAAACTCATAGATACTCGATCATCCCCATGAATTTTCTCATTCAAGGCATGGATGCGCTTAGTTTGATTGCTCTGCTGCTCCGTCGGCTCAGCCACCCGCCCCGACCACAGCACATTATCTATGGCAATCAGTCCCCCCACCCGCACCAGCTGTAACACGCGTTCGTAATAGTTGTCATAGTTGCTTTTATCCGCATCAATAAAGGCAAAGTCAAAACTGTTGCTATGCCCTGCGGCAATCAGCTGATCCAGGGTGTCTAATGCTGGGGCAATGCGTAGGTCTACTTTGTGGGCCACCCCCGCCTTCTCCCAATACTTACGGGCCATGGCGGTGTACTCATCGCTAATGTCACAAGCAATTAGCTGACCATCCTCCGGCAATGCCATGGCCACAACCAACGAACTATAGCCGGTGAACACCCCCACTTCTAGGGCCTTTTTCACCCCCAATAGCTGCACCAGCAACCCCATAAACTGCCCCTGTTCAGGGGCAATCTGCATCACGGCCCTGGGGTGCTGGGCATTTTCCTCCCGTAGTTGTTGCAACAGTTCACTATCGCGCACCCCCACGGACAGCAGATAACCATAGAGGTTTTCGGTGAGGCTGAGAATTTGGGTGGACATGGGCTGGGGGCGAGGGTTGAGATTTTCGTGGCGGCTGATTTCGGGGATAAATCAACCTAAAAAAGGCACCATACCAATTTTTTAGATTGCCCGATCTTGAAGATCAGCCACGCCAGCCATTCTAAAGGGCGTCACTCAATATTAAACACTCAAAATTCCAACACTGAACCCATTCCATAGAGCCAAACTCTATGGAATGGGTTCAGCAATGCCAATACTGGTAGCCGTGGAGGGTTTGCTAACCTGGAATAAGTACGTGAGTGAGGCCCATCCCCATGGATGTAACCCATGTAGTGCAAGTTTCTGCCCTAGTGGGGTGGATCATTGAAATCAGCCAGCAGGATGATGGCTACCGCTGCTGGGTGATTAACCGTGAGCTAGATGTACTGAGCGATGGGCACCTGTATACCACCAGTAGCGCAGCCCTAGCGGCTGGTAGGCTATTTGTGGAGAGGCACTAAATCGAAACTCAACCTGGCTTACGACTGACACAGGACCCGACGCATGGTTTTCATGTTGCCAGGTAGGTCAATCTTCATGGCCTGCTCCAGCAAAAACCTAGGGGCTGGAATCATCGGGGTGGCTTTTACGGAATAGGTAATCAGCGTACCTTCACCAAAATCTTCGAGCACCAGGTCGGCGGCAAAGTCAGCAAAGGTGCCGCGCTCTAGACGAAACTGAATGCTCTGGTGCACATGCTCCACCACGTTCAGATAAATTTCCACCTGGGCCGTGAAAATGACGAACGCTTTGCGAGCAGCCTGGTACAGCTTACGGGTAATGCGTTTGGATTGCTGCTTAACCTGCTGCTTGACGCAGGCTTCTAGCTCGCGGCTTTGGGTAATGTCGGGAAAATAGTGAACCCAACGGCTGTAGTCGGTCAGCTGCTCCCACAGTTGAGAGCGCACTAGCGGCACATACATTTGAGCCGTTACAGCGGCCCCTTTACCAGCGTGGTTGTCAGTGGCAATTAGGACATCGCCGCGAAGCAATGCGGCCTGTTGCGTTGTTGAAACCATAGGAAATATAAGAAAAAAGTCTAAAGATATTTATTAAGTCACTGGGTAATGTACACCTTTGACGTAATGGACCAGCATTTAGTATGCCGGTTTCTACTGATTCGTTGCCATTATTAACCAGACAGCGTAAGACTAGTGTCAAGCAGACGCATTTTTGGGTAAAACCTTAGTGAACCTTGTAGTTCCCCAGGGATATATACCGAGTTTGATCCATGGCTAATCGTTTTCGTTTGCGTCCAATTACTCAACTATTGCTAGCCACAATGGCCATGACGGCTATTGTCTGGACCCTTCGCGGTCTGGGGCTACTCGCGTTTTTGCCAGGGATTATTATTTGGCTCCTATTGTTAGCGTGTTTTGCGATCGCACTCTTTAGTAGCTTGCAATCAACTCGATAAAGGAAACGGGCGATTAGCCCTTGCTGATTTGGGGAATGAACCGCTCGGTTAGACATGCCATATGACAGCATCTTTCAGATGAAATCATCGCGAGGATCAGCAACGTTCACGATGATTACTACTGTGTAGACTGCCCTAAACCTAAATGATCCCTCAACCAAATATTAAATTCTTCTTAAATTTAGTCTGATAAGTTGCCGATGAGTTGTGAGGCAATCGGCAATGGAACTACTACATACCCTAGGCATCTCCCTGCTGCTACTGCTGCTGGGGGACTTTATCGCTACATTTATCTACCACGTACCAGAACACGTATTCGGTCGCTACCACAGCATTGTGCACCACAGCCCTAACCGCAGTTTTGTTAGCTATGCGTGGCGCAAGAACTGCCCCCAGGCCTTACTGCCAGGGTTCCTGGGGGCACTCCCTTACCTGATCTGGGTGCCACTCCTAGGATGGATGTCTCCCCTGGGCACGGTCATCGGTTTGCTGCTAGCCGAACTCCACGTCATTTGGCGACATCAGTTTGCCCCCGGCTATCAAACCCCACAGTCACTGAAAGTCCTCTGCCGCTGGTTTTACATCACCACACCCGAACGACATCAGCTGCACCACCGCAATGCCAACTTAGCCTTTGGTGATGTCTTCACCTTCTATGGCAAACCGGCCCAATACTGGCTAACCTTGCTACGCCAGCTCAAACGTCAATGGGCCTAATCGCCAAAATCATTCAAAATCATTGGACTCAGGAGCTGTTAAGAAACTACTTCACGGTTTAAGCCTGAAAGGCTTGTTAAGCCATGATTTAAATGAATAAGGCCATGACCTTAATTTTTAACAAGCCCTCAGTGCCGTCCAACCTATGGCAGCCGCAGTTGTCCTGTTAATCTTTAAAAGATGAATCGACTCACCGGCGCAAGGAGTATCATGGCCATTAAAACGGTTTCGACCACACCTTTTTCAGACCAAAAACCGGGCACATCCGGATTACGCAAACAGGTGACGGTCTTTCAGCAGCCCCACTATTTAGAAAACTTTGTTCAGTCTATTTTCGATAGCCTAGATGGCTACCAAGGCCAAACATTGGTCGTCGGTGGGGACGGTCGCTTTTACAATCGCCAAGCGATTCAAATCATTCTCAAAATGGCCGCCGCCAATGGCTTTGGTAAAGCCCTAGTGGGACAGGCCGGAATTTTTTCCACCCCGGCGGTCTCCTGCATTATCCGTAAATACAAAGCCTTTGGCGGCATCGTTCTGTCCGCCAGCCACAACCCCGGTGGCCCCGATGGCGACTTTGGCATTAAGTACAACACTGAAAACGGTGGTCCCGCC
>CALHGI010000027.1 GCA_938029995.1 uncultured cyanobacterium
CCTATGGAACTGGCTGTGGCCCACTCCCATAGAGTTTTCTCCCCTGCCAGTTGCCCCAAAAACGAGTGGGACCCATGAATGAACACCGACAAATTGAATGTGTGATTGATACCAAGGCCGAGAAAATCATCCAGGTTATCCGTGTCCATTACCAGACATCGGGTGATCTGTGGGTATGAACCAGTATCAGCTTTTAGATCGACGTTAGCCGCGATAAAACTATGTCACTCGAAAATCTCCTTAAAAACAGCTATTTCTATCTTTTCCTAGGTTGTATGGCTACCCTAGGCAGCTTGGGCATCACCCTTTTTATGGCAGAGCAAGCCAACTCGCAACCCTGGGCAGAGGATTATTCAGCCATATCTCAAAATGTGGCCCGGTAGTTTAAGCCGTCCCTGGCAGTGTCAAGACCTCTCATAGGGATTGTAGGGTTGATTGATCTACAGATAAATTCAGGGACCATCTGACGGCCCTTGCCTGTTAGTTTGCAAAACGTTAGAGGCACAATGACTTACGAGACTGTGTATTTAAATTTGGGCGTGGCTCAGGTTACCTCGGTCTTGTAAACCTGATTTACTACGAGCGTATGCGTTTTTCCTTTTCCATCCCCATCAACCTGGCCGCGGTCCCCTTGGCGATGCTGTGGATGGCCTGTAGCTCAAACGCACCCACTGTAAACGATATAAACGATGTTGCCTCAAATGCAGGTGCAGAGAGTCCGGCGGTAACAGGAGAACCCGTTGAATTTGGTGTCTTAGCTATTGACAGTGCCGTTTCAGTCAATGAGCGCTACAGCCCTTTGATGACTTACCTATCAACTGAGATTGGTCGTCCTGTTGAGCTGGTGATCCTATCGCAGGAAGATCAGTTTACAAAGGTGGCTGAAGGGGCATTAGATTTCACTACGAATAATCCCCTAGCAGCCGTACAAATTCAACGGCTTCACAATACTGAATTTTTGGTCACCCATACGCGGCCTAAAACCGGGGCAGAGTTTAGTGGCCTAATTGTGGTGAAAAGTGAGAGTGAAATTACTGAAGTTGAGGATCTAAAGGGAAAACGGGCGGCCTGTGTCAACTTTCAAACGGCAGCGGCAGGGTGCATTTTCCAAATTTATCATCTCTTACAGCAGGACTTTGACCCTTACAAAGACTTTAGTAGTTTTGTTGAAAATAAATCCCAAGACAACATTGTCCTAGCATTACTCAATGACACAATTGATGTTGGGTTTATCCGCACAGGCCAGCTTGAGAAGATGGTTAAAAAAGGTCTTTTAACCAGTAAAGATCAGTTGCGCATTATTGACCTAGCGGATGATGATTTCTTTTACCCCCACACAACAGCCCTTTATCCTGAATGGCCCATTGCCACCCTCCCAGGAACCGATCCTCAGCTAACTGAGCAGATGCAGTCAGCCTTGTTAAATCTCTCTAGCGATCACCCGGCCCTAGGCAGTTTAAAGGCAGATGGATTTGTCCCAGCGGTTGACTATAGTCGTCTCGATACCCTAATTGAGACCTTGCAACTAAAGAGTTGGGATACTGATTAACGTCCATCAGTCTCGTTGAGAATGCACCCGGCCTGAAGCATTCTATGAACTAGTCGCAGTGTTGTCCCCTATGAAAAACTTTCGAAAGTTTTTGGTGCTGAAATTTCAGAGTAGTGTGGCACTGCGTTATTTGACGATTGCCAGCTCGTTTGTGTTGGCCGTGCAATTAGTGTTTAGCCTATTGCAAATTTATCGTAACCAGACCCAGCAGATGAATAATCTGCATGATCGAGTCGAAAGTAAAGCTGCCTTTTTGCGAGATATTGCCCCCGAAGCGGTTTTTGACCTAGATTTTTTATATCTAGAAACGCTGATGCAACAGGCAACGGAAGAAAGTGATGTTGTTTACAGCGTAATCATTAGTGAAAATGGCGAACTCCTGACGCGCTATCTCAATCGGGACCATCCTTTAATTAAAACTACGGTTGAAGGGGCTGAGACTCAATCTGGTGATTTATTAGGTGTGCTGGCCAGGGTTGATCAGCTGCCCTACGTCCATCAGGTGCAACTACCCATCGATTCCTTTGGCAAGCCCCTAGGACAGATTCGTTTGGGCTACTCCACGCGACGAGTGCGATCAGAAGGTGTTATGGCGGCCTTAAGCAGCATCATAACGGCGTTGTTGGTCAGTTTTTTGCTGGCCCTCCTGACGATTGTTCTATTCAACCGTCAGGTGTATAAACCTCTGAAGTCCCTCAGGAAGTTTGCCCAAGAGTTTGAAGAGGGGGACCTTACCCAACGGATTGAAATTGTCTATCCAGATGAGATCGGTCAAGTGGGCAGTTCGCTCAATCAAATGGCTGATCAGCTGGAGGAAAACGTGGTCAGGCTAGCGGAAGCTTTGGATCGGGCCATTGCGGCTAGTCGAGCGAAAAGCGAGTTTCTTGCCAATATGAGTCATGAGCTGAGAACACCGCTCAATGCCATTTTGGGCTTTAGTGAGCTGATGACCCGTGAGAAAGATGTAACACCCAATCAAAAACGCACGTTAGGCACTATTAATCGCAGTGGTGAACATTTGCTGTCGCTGATTAATGATGTGCTGGAAATGGCAAGAATTGAAGCAGGGCAGACTGTCATTGAGCCCGTAGCCTTTGACTTGCACCACTTTTTGCAGACGATTTATGACATGCTCAGTGTTCGAGCTCGGTCTGAGAACTTAAATTTTGTTTTTGACTATACGTCTGATTTACCCCAATACGTTAAGGCGGATGAAGGTAAGCTGCGACAGGTGCTCCTAAATCTGTTGAGTAATGCCGTCAAGTTTACCAAGGAAGGGAGTGTTAGACTTCACGCTAAATCTCGCCTAGAGTCATCCCAGGAGCAGCGTTATCGGGTTACATTTACGGTGGAAGATACTGGGCCTGGAATTTCAGAGGAAAATTTGGCCACTATCTTTGAACCCTTTGAACAAACTGAGTTAGGCCGTAATAGTCAGGAAGGTACGGGCTTAGGCTTAGCCATCAGTCGTCGTTATGTGCGACTGATGGGAGGAGAGTTAACGGTATCAAGTCAGGTGGCCCAGGGGGCGACGTTCCAATTTTCCTCGCCCATGCAGGCAATAGAGGCCGATGACGTTCAGTTAGAGGCGATAGAGGCAAAACAGGTTGTGGGGTTGGCCCCAGATCAGGACACATACCGTCTTTTGATTGTGGAAGACGTTGAAGAAAACCGACAGCTGTTAACTAGGGTGCTTGAACTGGTGGGCTTTGAGGTGCAGGTTGCCACCAATGGGATGGAGGGTCTGGAACGTTGGAAAGAGTGGCAGCCCCATTTGATTTGGATGGATATGCGCATGCCAGTGATGGATGGCCTTGAGGCCACCCGATGTATTCGAGATCTAGAAAGGACTCAAACCGTTGGAGCACACCATCCAACAATTATTATTGCCTTAACGGCCTTTGCCTTTGAGGACCATCGCAAAATGGCTCTAGATGCTGGCTGTGATGACTATGTGCGCAAGCCGTTTCGGGAACACAGCTTATTTGAAAAGCTTGAGCAGCATTTAGGTGTGCGTTATCTCTATGAAGAGGAGGGGGACGATACACCGGAGAACGCTGTTCAGGATAATCCTGACGGTGACGTGGTTGATGAGCCGATGGATAGGCAGCTAGCAGCCATGCCCCGGGACTGGTTGAGTCAGCTCCATGAAGCCTCTGTTCAACTCGACCGTGAAGCGGTGTCTGATTTGCTACAGCAGATGGTTGATGACCATGGGGCCTTGGTCAATGAGTTGCAGACCTGGGTCAATAGTTTCAGATTTGACAAGATTACTGATTATACGACTGAGCTTTTAGACGTTTCTCCACGGTTAGATTGATGGCGGTGTTAAAAGATCTGATTTCCTTGATAAAAACACATGGACATGGCTAGTAATATTCTGTTGATTGATGATACGCCTCAAAATTTGGAGTTATTGTTTGAGGTTTTGCTCAAGCAAGGATATAAGGTGCGCTGTGCCATTAGTGGAGCCTTGGCAATCAAGACGGTTGAAGCAACGCCCCCGGATCTGATTTTGCTAGATATCAACATGCCAGACATGGATGGCTATGCGGTGTGCCAACAGTTGCAAAGCCATGCAAGGTTTAGGGAGATTCCCGTTATCTTTGTCAGTGCGTTAGGTGAAACCTTGGATAAGGTGAAGGCCTTTGATGTGGGCGGTGTGGATTATGTGACTAAGCCGTTTCAAATTGAGGAGGTCCTGGCGCGGGTTAAAACCCACCTTGCCCTAAAATCGGCTCGAGCTGAGATCAAGGCCCTCAATGAAAATTTGGAACAGCGTGTGGCAGAGCGGACGACTCAACTGCGGGAAAATTTGGTGCAGCTTGCGATCGCAAGGGATGAAGCCCTAGCTGCGGAGAAGGCCAAAAGTGACTTTCTGGCCACCATGAGCCACGAGATTCGCACACCGATGAATGGCATCATCGGCATGACTGAATTATTGCTCGATACCAACCTAGACGCTGAGCAACATAACTTCGCCGAAACGGTTCAGAATTGTGGTAATTCACTGCTGACCATCATTAACGATATCCTCGACTTTTCTAAAATTGAATCCAATAAACTTGATATGGAGCATGCTCCTTTCAACTTACGCACCTGCGTTGAAGAAGCCTTAGAACTGTTGGCTCCTAAAGCGGCAGAGAAAGATTTAGAACTCTGTTATGTGGCTAAATCAGATATGCCCAACGTCATTGTGGGTGATGTGACTCGACTACAACAGATTTTAATTAACCTGCTCAGTAATGCGGTCAAATTTACCCAGCAGGGGGAAGTTGTCGTGGAGGTACATGCTAAATCAGTTGAAGCCCCCGAGCGATTAACCGATCATGACTGTTTAACCATTGATTTCTCAGTACAGGATACGGGTATTGGTATCCCGGCCGATAAAATGGATCGTCTCTTTAAGTCCTTCAGCCAGGTCGACTCGTCTACGACCCGTCAATATGGTGGCACAGGGTTGGGCCTAGCCATTAGCAAAAAGCTATGTGAACTGATGGGGGGCACCATGACGGTATCCAGTGTTTTAGGTGAGGGCTCGTGTTTCTCGTTCTCCATTGTTGCCCAGGTCTTGCCTGAACCAGATATGTCAATGCAGTCCCTAAAGAGAAACGAAGCGTTATCAGGCAAGCGATTGCTCATTGTGGATGATAACGCCACCAATCGAGATATTTTGGAGTTACAAACCAAGTCTTGGGGCCTGGTGCCGGTGGCGGTGCAGTCTGGTTACGAGGCCCTGGGCATTTTAAGTTGTCAGGCGGATTTTGATGCGATCATCCTCGATATGCAAATGCCTAATATGGATGGTTTAACGCTAGCCAACAATATTCGCTCCCAGTCATCCTATGGTCAACAAGTACCCTTAATCATGTTAACGTCCGTCGGTCGACCAGAGCTGCCAGAAAAAGAGGTTGAGGCGATTAACTTTGCGGCCTTTCTCAATAAACCGACTCGGCAATCACGCTTGTATGATTTACTGTCCCAGGTCCTGATTGGGAAGGTTCAACCGAAGGAAAACCCTGAGCCCGCTAAGGTACCTTTAGGGGAGCCTACCCTAGGTGAAACCCACCCCCTCACCATTTTAGTGGCAGAAGATAACATGGTGAACCAAGTTCTTGCCAAACAATATTTAAATAAGCTGGGCTATGAGCCTGAGATAGTTAGTGATGGCAGTAAGGTGATTGATGCGCTGCAGCACAAGGTTTATGACGTCATCCTGATGGATGTGCAAATGCCAACGATGGATGGTCTGACGGCTACGGCCAAAATTTGTCAGCAATGGTCCCCTTTACAACGTCCCCAGATTATTGCGCTAACGGCCAATGCGCTACAGGGTGATCGTGAACGGTTTCTAGCCGCTGGTATGGATGGTTATATTAGTAAACCTTTCCATTTAGAAGAATTGATTTCAACCTTAAAACAGGTGCCTCGAAACAAATGCCTCGAAAGAATCTAACCATCTAGATTTAATTGATGACACTTACTTTGTAATCGCTGAGCGTGACTATGGCTAGTAATATTCTATTGGTTGATGACATTCCTCAAAATCTTGAACTATTGTTAGAGATTTTGCTTGATCAAGGATATGCTGTCCGTTGTGCCATCAGTGGTGCATTGGCCCTGAAGTCTATCGAATCTGTTCCGCCCGATCTCATTTTGCTGGATATTAACATGCCAAATATGGATGGCTATGAGATCTGTCGTCAGTTGAAGAAAGATGACGCTTCTAAAGATATTCCTATCATTTTCGTCAGTGCCCTAGGTGAGACCTTAGATAAGGTGAAGGCCTTTGAG
>CALHGI010000028.1 GCA_938029995.1 uncultured cyanobacterium
CAAACACTTTTTGCAACAGCCCCTATATCCTGGAGATATGGACCAATCAAAAAGCAATCATAACCCAGGCAAAAGATGGTGGCCCCCAGAATTAGACCTCTCCATCCTTTAAGACCAAACCGTTGGCCCATAGCGTGTGTATTCCAAAACGAGACCTATTCCATGGTTCCCATTAAGGATTAAATGACACGAAACGCCGCTATCCTAGCCTCCTTATTTGTCCCTAATCCTTCAACATATCCATCAGAAAACGAGTGGGCTCACTCGATAAAAATTGCTGAATCGGCTTGTGATCAACAATGTCAAACTTGGCTCCTTTTTGGCGCAAATTGTCATCTAGGGTGACCAAAAATCCTTTAGTAATATAGTCATTACCCACCTGCAACCAGCCAATGCCCAGTTCGTCGTTATAATCCAACTTTTGAGAGGCCGCTACAATTTGCTTGGCAATGGCTAAGCGATCCGTTGGCTCATTATCGATCAGAATAATAATTATCTCGCCGTTCTTAGGTTGTTGTCCGGTTGATTTCTCATCAAAATAACGATTCAGAACAGTTTCGAGCACGGGGGCTAAGGCCAGTTGTTCTGGCATGGGTGCTGTTGCCATCAAGGACTCAAGATTCGCCTTATTCACATCTTGATGAACTTGAAACTCACCAGAATTGGCCCCTACTTGATATACCGTTAACCCATTGACCGCTAATCGATGGCACTGGTCCGCCAGGCCTACAATATGGCCATGGGCCTGCTGCCACCGTTGATCAAACCCAGGCGTCATGCCTAGCCTACGCAGTTGGGTAGGCGCGTAGATCAGCGTGTAGTTACGGTGATGTAATTGGGCAGGCAGTATAGTTGTCGTGTCTGCCATGGTCTAAATTCCTCAATCGCAACGATGATCATCGATTTCTAGGATGCCCTGCATTTAGGTTCGTCATATCGAACCGCAATAACAAATATTGGCATGTATAGCCAGCTCAGGTTGTACAGGATCGCTAAAGGCGCTAGATGGCATCAACGGCGCCCAGGCGCTGAATGCAGGCAGCCGTTAGCGATGGCTCTGCCCCATATAGTCAATGTTCTGTAATACATTAGGCGCATTTTGCCCTTAGGCCCCCAGCAAGCTCAACCATGCCAACAGGTTACTAACATCTCCAATGCTCCACCGTTAGCGCCCAACGTTCATGATCGCGCCATTGCCCATTAATCTTCAAATATTGGCGTGAGAAACCTTCATTCGCAAACCCCAATCGCTTCACCAAATTAATCGAAGCGCTATTGGCGGGCTGAATATTCGCTTCAATCCGATGCAACTTAAGCCGATTAAATGCATGGCTTAGGACCAAGGCCACCCCCTCTGTCATCAGCCCTTGCCCCGCATAGTCCACACTGCCGTAGTATCCCAGGTAAGCATTTTGAAAGCTCCCGTAGAAAATCTGGCTCAAGTTGGCCACCCCCACCAGACGATGATCCACGGCATGCCAAATCAGCATGCCTTCAAAGGGTTCAGTCTGGCAACGATGCACATAACGTTTACAGCCCTGTTCATCCAAGGCTGGCGAAACCCACGGATAGTAAAAGTCAACACTGCGCTGGTGTAAGTCCAGCAGGACTGACCAATCATCATCCGTAGGTGGGCGAATGTAGACACGCGGCAGCATGACCGCTTACAGTGCCAAGGCCTTTTTTACATCGTCCATAAATGTCGACTCGGGCTGGGCCACGCCGTCACTGGCTAAAAGCTCCTGCAACGCATCCATGGCCGTTTGCTTAAAGTCGCCGTCGCCTAGACGCTGGGCAATATCCTGTAAAAAATCTCCACGCTTGTTGGCATCATTCGTTGCGGTACGCACCTTGGGGATCACTCGCTGCAAATAGCTACTAAGGGAAATGCCTGATTCCCAGGACAGTTTGTCCAATTCTTCATTTAAGAAGTCTTGCTCATCAATGGATAGTTTAGAGTCTGAGTACATTCCCAAAAGACATAGATCTACCATGGCCTCCCGTTGGGTTTGGTTAACACCGCTGGGCTGCTGGTTAAATATCTTTTGAAACAAAGCTTGGTGCATCACTTTCTCCGCAATTCCAAAAATTAATTGTAGCGGGACAGACGGGGGTTAGTCCGGCGCCCAGATGGGGGATACAAGGGCAGGTTTACTCATTTCGGCATGGCACCCTGACTTGGGTGGGTGGGACAGTCTACCCCACCACTAACGCCTCAACCCGCTCACCCGTTAGGCTAAAGGGACGGATTTCAGTGATTTTGACATCGACAATTTTGCCCTTGAGTTCGTGGATGTCGCCGGGGAAAAACGTCAGCCGGTTAGTGCGGGTACGGCCCATCACCTGCTGGGAATCCTTGGGGCTCACCGCTTCTACCATGACGGATTCGACACGGTTGAGATAGCGTTGGGAGCGTTCGGCCGCCTGAACCGAGACGAGATGGTTAATGCGCTGCAGGCGATCTTTCTTGGTGGCTTCGTCCAGCTGACTATCCCACAGGGCAGCGGGGGTATTGGGCCGGGGGGAATAGGCGGCGGTGTTGAGCATGTCAAACCGGATGTCCTCTATCAGCTGGAGGGTGTTTTGAAACTGGGCTTCAGTTTCCCCCGGAAAGCCGACAATGGCATCCCCACTAATGGAGGCATCGGGCACATAATGCCGCACCGTATCGATAATGCGGCGATATTTTTCATGGGTGTAGCCCCGGGCCATGGCCTTGAGCACATCGTTATCACCGGACTGGAAGGGAATGTGGAAATGCTCACAGACTTTGGGCAATTCGGCACAGGCTTTGATCAGGCGCTCTGTAAAGTAGCGAGGGTGGCTGGTGGCAAAGCGAATCCGCTCAATACCGGGAACATCGTGGACGTAGTAGAGCAGATCGGTGAGGGTATGCTGGCGACGACCCTCAGCGGTAATACCGGGTAAATCACGGCCGTAGGCATCAATGTTTTGCCCCAACAGAGTTACTTCCGTATAGCCCTGCTGGCCCAATTGCTCCATTTCAGCCCGAATGGCCTCAGGCATACGGGACTGTTCGACACCGCGCACCCCTGGAACGACACAGTAGGTGCAACGCTCATTACAGCCGTAGATTACGTTCACCCAAGCCGAGATTTTGCTATCGCGGCGGGGTTTGGTGATGTCTTCCATGATGTAGACCGGGTCGGTGGCCACCACCTGGTTGCCGTCAAATACTTGCTCTAGAAGGTCTCCCAAGCGGTTGGCATGCTGTGGCCCCATGACTAAATCGAGTTCCGGCACCCGGCGGAGCAGGGCTTCACCCTCTTGCTGGGCCACACAGCCTGCCACCACCAGCGTTAGGTCAGGCTTGGTTTGTTTGCGTCGGGTTTGTTTGCCGAGGTAGGAATAGACTTTTTGCTCAGCGTGGTCACGAATGGTACAGGTGTTGTAGACCACCAAGTCGGCGGCGAAGGGGTCGTCAATCCAGGTCATGCCCATATTGTCGAGGATGCCCGCCATCCGCTCAGAGTCGGCGTTGTTCATTTGGCAACCAAACGTGGTGATGTGGTAACGACGATTATCCATGGGAGCCTATACCTTTAAGCCTGACACAACCATACTAAGCAGTACTAAGCCATGGCGTTGCTGATCCTCAGAATGGTTTTATCTGAGAAGCCCTGATCTATGGCACCATCACCCGACCGGTGCATTTCCTCAATCGGCAACGACTAAGCAGTTATTTATTGTGCCACAGCAACAGCGCCTCTGCGGCGGCTATCTCCCGCCCCGTGCAGGATGCCATTTTCATCGAGGCCCACGGCGTGGACCCCTCCGAAGAACATGTTCTGGGCCTGCCACCACACTGGATTAGCGCTGCCCATGATTTGTCCTAGGGCGGCTTGGTCAAATCCTGGCTCTAGGTGAAAGACATCATTTTCCCAATGGATGCGAGGGGCCGCCACTGCGGCTTCTAGGGACATGTCAAAGTCTACTAGGTTAGAAATCACTTGCAGAATGGCGGTGCGAATGCGGTTGGAACCGCCGGACCCCAGCACCAGGTAGGGGCGACCGTCCCGCAGCACCATGGTGGGGGCCATCATGGATGACATGCGCTGGTTAGGGGTCCACTGGTGGAACCCGTGGGGGTTGAGGTCCTCTTCCCCCAGCATGTTGTTCACCATGATGCCGGTGCCGGGGATGACATAGGAGGAGCCTTCGCCGTTGGAGGTGGTGACACTGGCGGCATTGCCGTCGTCGTCAATGACGCTGAGGTGGGTGGTGCTACCGAGTTTATTGGCGATTTGTGTCGCTGATGCCAGGGCTGCGATCTCAGCCTCTAACCCTTGACGATAGGGCCCCAAATGGGCCGCCGACAAAAACTCCTCCGCCACACAGGGCTGATGAATCCGAGCATCATAGCCATCGCGACGGGCCATATTGGTAAACCGCATCGCCTGACTCAGGGCCAACAGATGCCCAGGACTGCCGTGAGCCGTTAGATCACAGTCCGTCAGCAAGGCCAGTGAGCAGGCAATCAGGCCACCCCCAGCGCTGGGGGGCGGGTTCGTCAGCAGCTGGGTGCCTTGGTAGTCAAGGCACAGGGGCTGACGCTCAATGATCCGATAGTTAGCAAAGTCCGCAGCGGTGAGATACCCCCCTTGGGTCTGGGTGATCTGGGCGGCCATATCCTGCCAAAAGGCCTCTTCTCCCTGGCTGACCAACCGCTCTAGAGCATCGGCAAAGTCTGGCATGAACAACCGGTCTCCCGCCTGCAAAAGCTCACCTGTCGGGGCATAGATTGCGCGTGAGCCCGCCGTTGCCAACAGAATTGGCTTGAGCAATCCATAGACATAGGCAAAAAAATCATTCACCACGACACCCTGGCGGGCAAGTGCGATCGCAGGTTCCACCACCCGAGCCAAGGGCAGGCGTCCCAGGTTGCGATGCACATGCACCAGCCCCTTAAACACCCCCGGCACCGCCATCGCCCCCAAACCAACGTGAAACTCCTGCACCGCATCGCCAAAGTCAGCATAGATAGGATAAAAATCCAACGGATGGGCCAGCTTCTTACTAGCCGGCGTCTGGCTAAAAAAATCAAACAAGACAGGTTTACCCACCTCCGTGTGGGCCAACAAAAAACCGCCCCCCGCCAAGGATGTCAGCACCGACTCCGCCACACAGGAGGCCAGCACCCCCGCCACTGCCGCATCAAAGGCATTGCCCCCCTGGGACAGCATCGCTACAGCCGCCGCTGCCGTCTGTTTATGACCCGCCGCAACGACTCCACCCATGACATTTCACCCACTCACATCGATCGCCAACGTACCAGAAATTGCCATCCCCATTCCCATCATGCCAATACACAAAAAGCCGAGCCAGGGCAAAGAGTTAACCAAAGTTTTCAATCTTTACTTAACTTCTATAAATTCTGTTGTAATGCCTCGGCATAACATCTCCTAAAAGAAATAGTTGCCTGAGACAAACCACCTTGATTCCTTTAACAACAATTCTTTTAAGTCTTTTTTCATTAACCCAAAGAATAATTCAACACTCTCGTTGATCGTAAACTTTAGTCTACAAACCCCTGATCCCCAACACAAATGATCTATATTGACATTGAAGCGAATTAAA
>CALHGI010000029.1 GCA_938029995.1 uncultured cyanobacterium
CCGAGTTGGGGGTGGGCTACTATGAGCTGGAAAATGACACAGGAGAGGTGAACTATAACCGCTACTGGACCCAGCTGTTTGGCAGTGGAGATCTGACCCCTGATAGTCCAACTCCGGCGCCCACTCCAGCGGCACCAGCGCCAGCGCCCACTCCAACTCCAGCGCCTACTCCAACTCCAGCGCCCACTCCGGCGGCACCAACTCCGGCGCCTACTCCAGCGGCACCCACTCCGGCGGCACCTACTCCAGCGCCCGCTCCGGCGGCAGCCGCACCGACAGAAACACCCGATGGAAGTGCCTTTGCCCAAGAAGTGTTGCAACTCACCAATGGATTTAGGGCCCAGAATGGTTTGCCGCCGCTGACAATGAATGCAGAGCTGGTCACCACCGCTCAAAAATATTCCCAGTCGATGGCAATGGGAGATTTTGTTAGCCATGTGGGGCTAAACGGGTCAAAGCCCTGGGACCGGGCGGAAGCGGAAGGCTATACCGCTAGGGCCATGGGGGAGAACATTGCCGCCGGGCAGCGCACACCGCAACAGGTGGTCCAGGGATGGATCGACAGCCCTGGTCACCGTGAAAACCTGTTGAACCCTAACTATACGGAGCTGGGGGTGGGCTATTTTGAGCTAGAAAATGATACGGGCAATGTGAACTACAACCGCTACTGGACCCAGCTATTTGGCAGTGGCGATCTCACCCCTGACACCGGGGCTAATGTGGTAGACGACCCAGTCGATGAATCTATCTTTGAGCCAGCTCTCAAGCCCGTGGCAGACTCTCCTGGGCCAGCCCCTGCGGTACCCCAGGTGGAAGCAACACCCACGGAGGAAATGCCAGCCGAGGCTGATGATCCGATGGCCGGACCGGGCCAGCCCGTGGTGGAAAAACCATCTTTAGCTGAGGCTGATTTTGTTGGCAATAGCCGTGGAAACTTTATTAGGGGCAATCACCAAAACAACACGTTGTTTGGTTTAGCAGGCAATGATCGGATCAGGGCGCGCCAAGGAAATGACTTTGTCAGCGGCGGTCTGGGCAAAGATCGGCTGTGGGGTAACCTGGGGAACGATGTTCTGATGGGTGACGAGGGTAAAGACATCCTGCGGGGGGGACAAGGCTCTGACAAACTCCTAGGCGGGATGGGTAACGATATCTTGGTTGGCAGTGGACAATTCAGGAGATTTAATACCCCTGACGAAGTGGATATGTTGGTGGGGGGAGACGGTGCGGACCGCTTTGTCCTAGGCCACCGACGCAGCGCCTTCTACACTCGGGGCGGTCTGGAGGACTATGCGCTGATTATGGACCTGAACGTGGCGGATGGAGACACGATTCAGCTGAGTGGTCAGTACAGCTATAGTCTGGGGGCGGCACCTGAGGCCGCTGGCCAAGGGCTATTTGTGGAGAAAAATGGGGCCAGTGAACTGGTGGCCGTTATTCAAGGCGATAGTAACCTAGCGCTAACTGACAGCACCTTTGTGACTGTTTAGTGGCCCCGTTGTTTAGTGACCCCGTTGTTGAATGGCCATGTTGTTGAATGGCCCCGTTGTTGGGCTAACCCTTAGGGACTGATACAGATCGCAACTTTAGGGATGCAGCGGTGCATCCCTAAAGTTGTGTGGCCCATGGCTGTGGCGATCTGGGGGCGGAGGGCTTGGAGTATGTTGTAAGCCGGTTAGAGGCGCTAAACTTTATTGCGTTGGAGCAGGTTAAGGAAGGAAGATTTGGTCGTGGAGGATAATAACGACCGGGGTAGTCTCTATGAAGAGATTGCGGTGGCCTATGGTAGGGCGGGAGAATTTGACCAGGGGCTGGCGATTGTTCAGGCGTTGCAAGGGGAAGATACCCGCGAACGGGCAATGGAGCGCTTAAACTGTTATCGCGATTTCTGAAGCGGCCAGCCATGGATTAGGGCGGGCTACAAACTTTTTTCTACCTTGTTTCTACGGGTTGGCGGCTAACGCGGAGGGGAATTTCCTGGTGATCCTGGGGGGCTCCCCAGAATTCTGCTAGGGTAGGGCCGGTTTTAGTTCTGCGATCGCAAAACCAAAAGTTTTTCCATTCATGGAATAGCACCCGTCGGCCCATGCGGGTAAACCAGTTCATGCCATGGCGGGAGGCCCGATCCGGTTGCAAAAACGAACGCCACAGGGCCTTGGGCCTTGCCTGCAGCACAATCTCAATGAACTTCACCCACAGAAAAATGCGCCAGGGCGGCATGTGAACAGTTTCCAAAACCTGGTGTTTATAGTCCCACTTGCGCTGGTCTAACTGAATCACCCGGCGCTCAGAGGCCATGCGATAGTAACCGGTCCAGCGATGGGGGGTCACGTAGAGAGACATCAGCTGGTCCGGGTCGTACCACAGCAGCTGTTTCAAAGACCGCACAAAGTCTCCATCAGTCACCTCGGCAAAGTCCGTTACCCAGGTGGCCAAAGAGAGAATGCCATGGTGTCGCAACAGCCGAATCGCCTCCCGATCCGTCGAAGTGGCACTGCCCTTACGAATTTGCTTGAGGGTGGCCTCATCCGTATTTTCCATGCCCAACAAAAAGCGTTCCACCCCCGCCTGGCGGTACAGGTGCAAAATATCCGCATCCCGCACAATATCGTCCGCCCTAGTGGAACCAATAATGGTGATGTCAATATTTTCCGCAATAATCGCCTCACACAGTTCACGCCACACAGCCTTATTCACCGTCGGATTTTCATCCGCTAGGTTAAACAACTCCACCCCATGGGTGCGATGGAGCCAGGCAATCTCCTTAGCAAACGTTTGCGGGTTGCGGTGTCGCCAGCGGGCCCAAAAGCCTCGCTGACCGCAGTAGTTACACAGGTGGGGGCAGCCACGAGAGAACTGAATCACCACCGCCTGTTTGCCACCGTAGTAGCTATACTTTTTCAAATCCACCAGCTCCCAGCCCACCCGGTAGGCATCCAAATCCCGAATCATGGGAGCGGGCAGGGTTTCAATAATTTTGCCACCTTGGCGAAAGGCGATGCCCGCCACCGGGTTTAAATCATCGCCGTTCTCCAGGGCGGCCATCAGTTTAGGCACCGTTGCTTCACCCTCACCGCGCACAATCACATCAATGTGGGGTTGTTGGGTGAGCACATCGTGAAAATGATAGGTGGGAAACACACCGCCATAGACGATTTTGACCGTGGGTAACTGCTGGCGAAAGCGTTGGGTGAGCGCCATTGCAATGGGATGGGCGGAGGTGGACCCAGAGTGGCCGACAAGAATGGCCTCTGGCCTGTGGTTAACCACCTGTTGCACAATGGCATGGTGGGAAAGGGGGCCAAATTCGGCATCGAGCAGGGTAACATCATGACCTGCGTCGATCAGAGAACCGCCGACGCACAGCAGCCCCAGGGGGGGCAGTTGCTCTTTGGGAATGCGACTGCCAATGGCGGGATGGGGCGGATTGACGATGAGGATACGCATGGGTTCCACTGTGTCAGGGCTGATATCTTGATCTATGCCATGGATGCGGCTGGATAAACGGTTGGCCAGCATACTTCCCTATGAAGTGTAATAAACTGGGGCATTGCTTAACTAAATGATGGAAACGGCTGGCGGTTTGGCAACCTTGGGTCCATTGGCTCATGTCACTCTACAGGTGTGGCATCGAATTGTTTTGGCCCTAACGACGGTGCCGGGGGCAAAAGATATTGGGTTAACGGTTGTTGTCTTTTGTGGGTATGGTGTTTTGGCCCTGGCCGTGGGGTTTGTTTCGGGCTTTTTGCGCTGGCATGTGCACACCCATAGGCGCTTACAGATTGTTGTGCAAACGTTTTTTGCTCCGGCATTGTTAGAAGAGCTGGTCTTTCGAGGGGTGTTGCTGCCCCATCCTCAGGAACTGGCTACCCTGGGAAATGTCTGGCTGTGGAGCGGCCTAAGTTTATGTTTATTTGTGGTTTACCATCCGATTAATGGACTGACGTTTTATAAACCGGGGTATTTCATTTTTCGACAGCCGGTTTTTCTGGCTTTGGCGGCATGGTTGGGGGTGGTCTGTACGGTGCTCTATCGGGTAACTAGCTCGCTATGGCCGTCTGTGGGGGTTCATTGGTTTGTGGTGATGATCTGGATTGGGTATTTAGGGGGGGCTGAGCAATTAAAGATACCTGCTGGGATAGAAGACAACTAGTTGGCATTTCCGCAGTTGCCGGTGAAGGAGCTACCGTTGTTTTTGGGGCGGGCGAAGGTGACTGGGCAACGGGCAGCGGTGCGGGAGTTGGCTGAACGGGTGAGGCAGGCGTTGGCGGAGTGAAGCAGAAATTGTGATGATTTCTCGTACAATTGAGAAGGCTTTTTTCTGCTGGCTTAAATGGAAAAATTTACGATCACAAACCTGAAAAAGCAGCTGTCTCAGAAGAGTAAAGCAGACCTGATTAAAGAAATAGCTACACTATGCAAGACTTTTCCTCAGGTCAAAGAGTACTATAAGGCCCAAGGGGGCGATATTTGGGAGCTTTTAGCGAAATATAAAGCGATTATTGAAAAAGAGTTTGCTGATCAGAACACGCGCACATTGCCGAAGGCAAGATTTTCAGTGGCCCGTCAAGCCATTAATGATTTTAAAAAACTGACGAACGATCCAGAACCTATTATTGAACTCATGCTGACCTATGTAGCCAGCGTTTCATGGTTTTGTTCGGAATATGGACCGAATGGAGAGGAGTACTACACTCGTCCAGAGGAAATGTTTGAAAAAGCTTTAGCCTTGATTGATAAGCATAAGCTGGCCGATCAGTTTCAGCCAAAAGCCTACGATATTGTCAAAAATGCTACGGATGGGTGGGGCCATAAGGACTCACTTTCGGATGCTTATGGGGATGTGTATGTGATCTTCCCCTGAAGTAGTGGACAGTAAACTTAAGCTGCGTTGGACTGTTTTAGAGAGCGCC
>CALHGI010000030.1 GCA_938029995.1 uncultured cyanobacterium
CGATTGAGTTTGTAATAGGCATTACCCAGGTCAAAATGAGCACCTGAATTACCCGGTTCTAGGCCAACGCCCTTCTCTAATGCATTGGCAGCCTGTAGGTACTTAGCTTCGCTAAAGTAGGCTGAACCGAGGCTAAACCAAATGACGGGATCATCACTATTAATGGACTTGGCATTTTCTAGGGCCGTAACCGCCGCCGCACTATCGCCCACCTGCAGGTGTAAACTGCCCAGCAATGTGAGGATTTGGGGGTCCTGGGGGGCCAACTGAGCGGCCAGCTGAATCCGAGCTAGGGCTTCATCGTACTGCTGGAACTGGGCTAGTTGGGCCGCTTCCTGGGCCAGGGTGAGTCCAGTGGCCGTCAGGCGCTCTTCGTCCAAGGGCAATACATAGGGCAATAGTGCTTGGGCGTCTACGGCACGGGCTGTCCAGCCACAGCCAAACAGGGCGAGCAGTGTAGCGAGGGCGGGACGAGTAAGCCGAGATATGAGCTGATTCATAGGAAGTGGGCGGATTTGGATAAAACTAGGGTAAATCAGGCACCTAGGCGCATTCAGAATCGTTTAGCGGCCGTTTAGATTCTGAGTTAGGCGATTTTGAAAGCTCTCTTGCAATATATTTCGTTTACGTTGACTAGTTATCAGTATAGATACACCATTTGCGGGGTGAACGCGTAATTTGATGAATTTATGGAAATCCTGCTCCATTGTTCAATGGATAGGACATTGTCCTTAAAATCTTGTTTCAAACTCTAGCAAAACTCGATTGCGATCGTCGAAGTTGGTTGTGCCTCGAATGGTGAATTCGTCAGTTAGACGATAGCGCAGGTTGAATTCTGTGGGGGTACTGTCGGTCAAAATTTTCACTAGGGATAGGGTAACGTTATTGGTCACGTCGAAGCCAACTTCGGTGGCGATATCCAGGGTGGAGCCACTGTTTTCTTCGCTGGAAAACCGTGAGGCACTGGTGACTGGAAATAGGCGAAATTCACTCAGGTTGAGGGTGCTACTAATAAAGTCTTGCAGGCTATTGAGTAGGGCTCCCCCAAAGAAATTAAGCACCCCCTGTCCGGACTGTAGGGCAGCCACATAGCTACCGCTGAGTAGGTTGATAATTTCCTGCCTAGATCGGGGGGGAGAGCTGGAAAGTTCGATCACCGTATCGCTGCTATCGGAGATAAATAAACTCTCTAGCAAATTACTGGCTGAGCCTTGGTAATTTGCTCGGATGCGAATGGTTTCTAATCCGGCGGTGCCCTGGAATGGATCGATGGAGGTATCGCTGATTTCAGACGACGCGAAGGCGGTTGCTTCCACAGGGCGACTTTGTTGGGTTTCGGCGACGGACGTGCGGAGTCGCAAGTCGAGGATCGGATCGGCCAGGCCCCGCTCTGGAACAAATCGAGCCGTGTTATCCCGCCCGGCTAGGCGAAATGTGGTGGTGAGGAGATTAATCCGTCCAGCAGGTAAACGAATCGTGCCTTCTGGTTTGATGGCGCGAAATGGACGTAGGGGGCCTGTAATGCGTAAATCTCCCCTGGCTACAACATTCAGTAAGTTGCTTTGCTGAATCTGAATGTCGTCCGCCAGGGTAATTTTGAAGTTTTCAAACCGGGGTACAAACAGGGTAATGTCTTCGGACTCTGCGGCAGCTGAGGTATTTTCACCTTCGGGTAAGAAGAGGCGACCGTCGGCCAGCTCTACCCCTCCGCCTAGTTGGGGACCGCCGAGAAACAGACTGCCGCCCACGACAACTTGGCCCTGTACACCGCCCCGATAAATCCCCCGTAGATCCAGATCAACATTGTCGAGGGTGACGGTGAGGGCTCCGGAGGGGTGGATGGGTGGGGTGGAGGCCCCTCGGGTGCCCAGGGGATTGGGGGGATCATTGGGTATGGCTAGGCCTTCTGTGGGGCCGTCGGTTATGCCGTCTTTTGTTTCATCATTGGCCCCTGTTTCATCATTGGCCCCGTTCTCTGGTGCATTAGCCTGATCCGATGGCCCAGTCCCTAGGTCGGCCAGCTCAGCGCTGGTGATGATGGGTAAGGTTAACAGGGGAAAGTTACCTGCTGCTTGGAGTTGACCGTTGCCATACTGCCCTTGGAGATTTTGGACAATGATTTGATTGTTTTCAAAAACAATGCGACCGGCGAAGTCAGTTAGGGGATCTGGCAGTAATGGAGAGCGTAACACCGCTTCTGCCAAATCCATTTCACCGCTGATGATTGGTCGGCTCAGTCGCCCCCCTACGTTGAGGGATACTTGCCCTTTCCCCGAAACCCAACTGACCTGATTGTTTAAGACATTGAGTAGGGACAGTCCTTCGTCGGCCACATTTAGGGTTAAGTCAATGCGGTCATCGGCGGGCTGCACTGTCATGAAGTCGAAGGCGTAGGGAATGTCTCCATTTAGGGTGAGGGGCTGGGAGTTGTCGACTTGGAGCAGATTACCCTGGAGCAATAAACGGGCGTCCTCGTATAGAAACAGGCCTTCAGCCTGATCAATCGGCTGGTTGTTAATGCTGCCGTCGGCCAGGATGATGTCGCCCCTCACCGTGGGGTTGCCTAGCCCCCCACTGAAGTTTGCGATCGCATTTAATCGCCCCTCCAACCCCAGGGGTAGGTTGAACGTATCGCGCACCGCCGCCATGGGCAGCTGCTCGGCCACCAGCTGCAGGCTGGAATTATCCTGCTCCACCAGGGACAAATTTCCAGCCAGGTTAACAAACGCCAGTTGGGGATTTCCCTCCGCATCGAGGGGCAGCTCAGTTTCCAAACGCAGGGGTTGGAGGGTGAGATTAGCATTGGCTAACTGTCCTTGGGCAATCACCCGATCCGCCACGAACCCTGGCCCCCAGCGCCAGTCTTGGCCATCGACATCAAATATCACCTCCGGCAGTCGCTGTGGGTTGCCGCTAAGGCTGACCGAAGCGTCAAATTGGCCTTGGAGTTTGGCCAGGGGAGGCAGGGGCCCTTCGGCCTCGGCCAGAAACTGATCCTCCTGGTTGGCTTGAATTTCCGCTAACCGCTGCAACTGTTCAAGCAGGGTAAGCTGGGCCTCTCCCGCAGGCTGGACCGCCAAGATTGCTGGGATATCTTCAGGGAGTGGCGGATTTTCTAGCCAGACGGGGGACTGAAATGTCTGGGTCAGACTCTCTAGATCCGTAATGGCCAGGGCAGACAGCAGGTCGCGCACATCCCCCTTTTCCACCACTACATTGGCGTTGTAGTCCAAGGTCCCAAGTTGCACATCGCCGTTAAAGCGATAGGTCCCCTGGCGAGAGACACTCTCACCAGCACCATTGCCAGCGGTGGGGCAAACGGTGGTGGGTCGGTTCCTGCCACCGTCCTGTTCCAGGAAGCAGGCAGGATTAAGCCTTAGCTTCCCTTGCTCCACAAACACTCGCCCATCGCGATAGGCAATCTGCCCCGTTAGCTGTTGAGCATTGAGATAGCCCAATTCAGGCTGGGCGATCAAGACATCCCCCACCAGGGTTTGGCGGTTGAGATCCACCACCCACTCCCCCTGGGATGACAATGTGCCCTTTAGCCCACCCCCCAGGCGACTCACCCTTGGTACCCCCAGGGCCTGCAGTTCCAAGTCTTGTAGGGTGGTGCGCAGAAAATCTCCATCGGCACGTCCGGTGGCCAAGGCTCCCTGCCAGCTGATATCAAAGTTAAAATTCCGGGCCGTTTGAAAATTAATTGCAATGCCATCGGTCCGGCCAAAATCGGTGAGGGGCCCACTTTGACCGACTAAATTAACCGCCAGCCCTGTCTGGGGCTGGTAGCGAATGGGGCCTGCTAAAACCGGATCAAAGGCCACCTGGTTAACGGCAAACTGTTCTAGCAGCAGGTTACCGTCCAGGCGGGGGGTGCTAGGGGTGCCCATCAGCTGCCCTTTAAACGAGGCAAACCCATCCACAGGAACGGGGCTGGGCAATAGCGCGAGGGGATAGCGCTGGGCATCAAGATCGAGGGAAAACCCTCGAATACCCTGGAACTGATTCCCCTCGAACTGGGGAGAAACCACTCCCTGGGCCTGTAGTTGAGCGCTACTGGCCTGGCTAATGAGTAACTCTCGACCGGTCCAGGCAAAGCGGCTGCTGAGGGGGGCGTCAAACCCGGCCAGCTGGGGGGAGAACCCAGCCAATCCGGCGGAGAAGTTGAGATCACCCTGGCCTCGGATGTCGGCCAGGGTTAGTGAATCAAGACGTCCCGCCAGGGAGACGGTGCCGCTGGTGTTGCCCCGCAATTGGGGGGAAAACTGGCCCAGGCCCAGGGCATTGAGGGTGGCGGTGGTGCTCCATCCGCCGTTGCGCAGCTCCCCATTTCCCTGTACAGATCCGTCCGCCAGCTGCAGGTTATAGTCCCCCTTCACCGAAATCGTCTCTAGG